>NZ_JAOCLC010000008.1:0-102710 GCF_029845105.1 Stenotrophomonas sp. GD03654
AGCCCCCTCCGAACGCGTGGGGTGGTGGCCATGGGTAGTGGTGGTGATCAGCGTGTTGGCGCTGGCCCGATGCGTCACCGGGTAAGCCTCATCTCGCGCCGTTCCGCGTTCGAGATTGGCACCTCGGTTTCGGATTTCAACCCGGCCAGCAGCGCTTCCACTTCTTGGACCAGGTTGCGCACCGGGTCCGCCTGCTTGCTGGACAGTCCCACGCTCAGCGCCATTTCCTTGTGCCGTTCGGTGCCCAGCCGCTCGGCCATGCGATCCATCATCTCGTCGGTCGTAAACATGCGGTAGCTGCCTTTGGTGAGGCGAGTGAACGCCACCAACGCCGACTGCTGGTCGAGCATTCCCATGTTCGTGGCCAAGTGGTAAACCTCGGATTTCCCCTGCCCCTGCGCCTTGTGAACGGTCATGGCATACCGGTGGGCCAAGGCGTTGTGCTCGCTGGTGTTGAACTCCAGGATGCGTCCTTCTTCATTCGGGTTCGAAGAGTCGATGCGCACCACCAGGTCGTAGCCGCCGGATTTGTCCTTCCGAATACTCTCCACCGTGCCCTCGGTGCCGTTGATGACACCCAAGTCGTTGTTGGTCGCCGTGAACATCACACGGTCGCGGCGGGAGAGCGTCAGGTCTTCCCATTGGCCTTTCACGATCGATCGGAAGGTGAACTCCTCTTTGTCCAGCACGCCTTGCTCCTGGAGCCCCGTTCGGATGCCCGTGGTAAGCGCTTTGACTTCAGAGCGCGTGTGGGCCAAGACCAGCTTCTCGTCCATGGGCGTCCTGTCTTTCAAGTAATCCTCCACCAACGCTTTGATGGCCTGGCTTTCCGTGCCAAAGTCGTCGATGCAGTTGCGTTGCTTGAGGTTGTTCAGGATATCTTCGCCCATATCGAATGTTCCTTTGCGGCTGCGGTGTCCGCGGCGCATGTCCTTGACCTCTCCCTCGTCATCCCGCTCGTAGAAGCTGTTGGCGGTGACCAGGTCATCAGCGTTCCTCTGCCGGCGGATTTCGGTCAGTTTCTTGTCCCCCAAGGCCATCTTCGCCAGCTCAAAGCCGTTGCCCGCAGCGATGGGCTGAAGCTGGTCACTGTCTCCCTGCATGACAAGCTTGGCGCCCACCCCCTGGCAGTAGGTCATGAGCTTCAAGGTGTCATCGGTGGCCACCATGCCGGCTTCATCGAGCACCACCACAACGTTCTTCGTCAGAGCAACCTTGCCCTGCCGGAGCTGGGAAAAGAACTTTGCAACCGACATGCAGGGCATTCCGGACTCTTCTTCTAGCTTGGCCGCGGCTTTACCCGACACGGCCAAGCCCATCAACTGCTTTCCTTCGGCTTCGAAGCACTGTTTGTAGACCTCGGCCACGGTGGTCTTGCCGGTGCCGGCCAACCCCGATATGACCCCCACACCGGCCGTGCCGTAGGTGAGGTGACCGATGGCGGCTTTCTGCTCCTCTGTGAGGGTAAAGCCCTTGCGCTTCTCGTAAGCGGCGATCTCCCGATCCACGGTGGAGCGGAACAGCTTGAGGTCCGTCTCGTTCTCCCGCTCTTTCGAGCGGCGGATGATCTCGGCCTCCCATTCGACCATCCAGGTGGCGCAGAAGCGATCCTCCCGGTGCTTGCGCGCCAACCGAATGCCCCGGTCGTCTTCGTGGAGGTATTCGGCTTTCACGCGCACCAGATCGTCCTGCTCGGTGAACTCATTCACCATCCTGAGGACTTCTTCTGAATTTTTTTGTCCTGCGAACTCCATCCCCAACTCCCGGACCAGGTCATGCTCGCAGAACATCGCCTCGTTTTCGTGCATGCGCTGCAAAACCTCGTCAAACGTATGCGGGTCCAGGTGTTGGCCTTTCGTCTGCTTGAGCGACTGGGTGGTGGGAACCAGCTCCGGGTGCTCTTTAGCGATGTTGGCGAAGGTTTGCTGCCAGTCCTTGACCACCTGCTCGAAGGGCGGTTCTTCCTTTTTTTTGCGGGTGGCCTTGCAGGCCTCGTCGTGGCTGGCGTTGGGGTGTTCCTTGACGTAGTCCAGGATTTCTTGGCGGCGGGTCTTCGTCTGAAGCACCAGCTCCCGGTCGATGCCGGCAATCGTGGTGAGAGTCTGGCCCGTTTCGTGCCCCATCACGTCCACCTCGCGTTCCCGCTGAATCCCATAGCCCAGCGCTTTCATCGCGGCGTAGAGCTCGACTTTGTAAAGGTGATCCGCGGCGTGCCGGTGACGGTAGATTTCGATGGCGTCGAAGGTGCCCCACTGACCGTCCTCGCCCATCGAGATCCCGTAGACCAGGTGATGGGTGTGCAGGTCGGGTTCCACGTTCCGGTTGCTGACATGATCGGCGGCTGTCCATACCAATCCCGCCGTGCCTATAACGTCTACGCCTCCTTGTCCGCGCCGGGTCTCCACTTTGCTTTCGATGTAGCGCATGGCCACGGCGCAGGCCTGGCGGTGGGCCTCCAGGATGGCCAGCTTCTCGCGATCATCCGCCAGCGCAAACGCCACGCTCACGTCCCCCGGGGCGGAGATGGTCAGATCAAACCCGACCCGATGGCCGCCCTCCCACTTCTCCATTGGCTTGCCATCGTCGTCCAGTCGCACGTTGCCCATGCGATCCGTCTTGATGACCAATTGGGGCTCCTCTCCCGCGTTTTTGCACAACGGCCTTCCGGTGGGTGAAAAGCCCTTGCCCAGCAACTCCATCACCCTTCGGGTGACCGGTTGATCTTCCAGGTCGAGTTCGGCGGCGAGCTTGCCGCCCCAATTGAGCGTCTGCCTCGGATCAGGACCGCTGCCGGCGTAGTAAGCCACGGCGCTGTCGATAGACAGGCGCTCGGTGGCCAGCATGTAGTCGAACATGTTGCCGTTGCGCTTGTTGTGGCCGCGGGCATCGATGCGGGTGCAATTGATCACAGGGACCTCCTGGAACGTTGATTGAACCAAGGTCCCAGAAAACCACCAATGCGCAAGGGGGGTTTACTTTTCCAGGCGCAGCGTGACCCAACGGCGTTTTATCTCCTCCACGACGGCGGTTACTGGCTCTTCGCCGAAGACTCTCGCGTGCTTGGACTTGGGCACCGAAAGCACCTTGAAACCCAAGCCGATGCTCTGCGCGTTGCTAAGGTAGTAGTTGACCGTGGTCCAGGAGTCCGTGGTCCAACCCTTGGTGCGCTGTTTCGGATGGAGGTGGCCCACCGCGTCGTGCGGGATCCAGCACTTGAAGCGATATGCCCCATCGGTGTCCTTCTTGAACTCCGGGTCAGCGGTATGGCGGACCATCTCGGGATGAATGACGAGGTGATCAGGATGCGGGTCGATGGACATGTCCAGGTCCACTTCCAAGATGTAGTCGTAAACCTTGTCCGTGGTCACCAGCCCGCCGGACAGAACCGCCTCACACGCAGACACCATGTGTTCGTAGCCGGCCTGAGCCATGCGCTGCCGATATTCTGCGGCCACCTCCCGTGGCAAATAACCAAGCATCCTGGGTGGTGCCTGTTGTGTCATGACGGCCACCGCGTTTTGGTCCGCCGTGTTGGTGTTATCGGGATACAGGACGACCAAAGTAAAAATCCGACTGGTGGAGCCCTTCCGATTGTTGGCCACCTCGTCCAGCTCCTCCCGAAAACGCGAGGTCAAGGCTGCCTTCACAGCGTATTCGGCGACTGGCTTCCAAATCGGCACGGTGATCGTTGCCATACTTGCTTCCCTACATGGTGTTTAACGGGAGAATAGCGCGTCGATTTCCTCGGGTGTCATGGTCAACACCCGCTGCACCGCATCGATGCCTTCGGCGGTGGTTGGGAAGGCGGACGCGCCAGCGCTTGCAGGGGACGCGGCCGGCGACGGCCCTTCAGCCTCGGCCACCGGTCCGGCTGGCTTGGAGGTCCACGCAGCGGCCACCTGCCCATCGCGAACCATTGGATGGTTTTTCCCTGGCCATGTCAGCAACAGCACGTCCCCGCCCATCTGCACGATCGCCTCGATGCCCCACCCCTCGGGGCCGTAGCGCTTGCCCTTTCGGAAGCCCAGCCGGTCGGTGAGCTCACCGCTGGAAACCAAGGCGCGGCTTTCCTCGTGAACCTGGGCTTTGTCCTCGTGCCCACGCCAGGCGATTTTTCGCTTGCCGAGCTGGCCGGCCAGCTTGTCCCGGGTGGCCCCCATCTGCACTTGGCACACCACGTGGGTTCCGACCAGCGCTGAGAAGGCCTGCGCAGTCTTGTCCCCGTAGACCAGCTCAATCTGGGAGTGATCCTGGACCGCCATGATGGCCACCACGCCTTTGCTGCGCCCCAACGCCAACAATGGGTCGATGTTCAGCCGTCCAGCGCTGGTCAGCTCGTCGAACACGAAGTAGAGCCCACGCCCGCCCTCGTTGTCCGGCAAGCCCGGCCCAATGAGATCCGGCACGGCCACGTTGATCATGGCGGCGATGTAGGCCTTCGTTAGGGTCGGATCGGGTCCAGACTGCACGATGACCTGCTTGCGCCCGTTGTAGTCGTCGCGTATCCACTCGGTCATCGAGAAACGGCGCTTGCCCACCTTGGGCCATGCGGTGGCCAGATCGTCGATGAGGCGGGTGAAGCCCCCCAGGGAAGACAGCACGCTGGACGTGGTTTGGCTCTCCAGGTCACGCACCAGTGCGGCGCCGCGGGGGTAATGCGGGCGCAAGCCTGCGGCCATCTCCGCGGCCGGGCGGCGCACCAAGGCCGCCAGGTCGGGCCACCCCCACTGGCCAGGCCGGGTGTTCTGGAGTTCGCGCACGCACCCTATCAACAGGTCTTGCGCGGCCATCGTCCAGAACGTGGCGTTCCCGTCGCCCTCCGGGATGATCGAGGCAGCAAACGCCGCCGCCTGGGTCGGGGTCCGCACGTCGGCGGCGACGTCCCACACGTGGGAGCGCGCATCGAAGGGCGACACGATGATGGGCCTTTTAAAGATCGACGTGAAGTCGCCTTTGATGTCGTAAAGGAACAGCTTTGCGCCCTTCAGTCGCGTTAGCTGTTCCAGGATGTGCTTGAGGATGACACTCTTGCCCGACCCCACCGAACCGGTGATCAAGACGTGGCGCGCCCAGTGCTTTTTTGACAGCAACAGATCGGGGTGGAGGGACAGGGCGAAGGGATCCGCCTCGGCGTCTTTAGGGGCTATCGAGCGGTGCCGGGCTTCGCCCACGGCCTCCTTTCCTTCCAATAGCCGCGGTCCGGACAGGTGCCAAGTGTTGCTCACCGGCTCGGCTGCCTTGAGGAACGTGCGTAGGCCAAGGCCCACCGCCAGCAGAAGCGACACCCCGATCCGGGACCACGTCGCCACTGGGTGGTGGTAGGACACCAGTTCGATGAACCCCCGTGCCGGAGCACGTGCCGAGATGCCAGCGGTCAGGAAGTGAAAAGCGGTCACCAGACCGCCTCTCAAGGCATCGGCGAAGCGGATGAGCGAGCCATCGGGATGCGGGATGAGCCAAGCAACGCCCATGCTCCCCACGTAGATCAAGCCAAAAACGAATGCACCGGCAAGAACGGCGCGGTGCCAGGATCGGACCGGCTGGGAAGGCGCAACGCTGCCGGGCACGTCGCCCAGAGCATCATAGGGCTTGGGTTTGCTCATGTCGGTGCATGCGCGTTCGGGTCCGCCCTCGCCACCCTGGCTGCTCAGGATTGGCGCCGTGGGCCATCAGGTGGAGGCAGGCCCGGGCGTGCCTGTGAAGCGCGGCAAGGTGGAGCGGTGCCCACCCGAGGGCGTTGAGGGCCGCCACGTCGGCGCCGGCTTCGACCAGCGGGGTGACCAGCGAGGCATGGCCAAACCGGGCCGCATGATGCAGTGGCGTGTTACCGCTGGCATCGGGCAGCCGGGCGTCCGCGCCCATGCCGATGCAGGCCAGCAGTGCCGCTTCCTCGCCCGCCCGGGACGCCCCCACGAGCCAGGCCTGCCACGGTGCGTTCTCCCGCAACCGGTTTGCATCCGACCGCCGAGCCCGCGCCTCCTCTACCGCCATCGCCATGCCTTGGAACAGCGAGGCGTACTCTGCCATGGACAACCCAGCCACCCTCTCTGCCAGGGTGCTGTAAACCATCGGCTCGTCACGGTCTGCCAAGCGCCTCTCGTAAGCACGCACCAGGTCCCGTCTGGACGCCCGCATGGGCGCGTCGAACCCCAGGCGATGCAAGCCCCAGCGCAGGTCCACTTGCGGTGCCCCATCCTGCTCCCGCTGGCGCACCTGCCAAACCAGATCGCCCAACCGACCCTCAACAGGGGCAACGCTCAGTGCGTGGGCGCGCGCCAACACTTGCGAATCGTGAAGGCCTTTGGATGCGCCGGCTTCGCGCGCGAGCGCGGCCGCCAAGGCCTCCGCTCGCTGGAGGTCCAGGGGACGCAAAAGGCGCAACAGGGATTCTTGAGTGTCCATCCCCATGGTTGTAGCGTTGAATCGCTGGCCGTCAAGCCAACACGCAGAAATGGTGGGTCAGGCAGGACTTGAACCTGCAGGGGAGTGAACCAGCAGTTTTACAGACTGCCCCGGCTTCGTTACCGGACTACTGACCCGAACGCTAAACGCTGTCGGGTGGGCCAAAGACGATCCAACCCAACATGTAGAAAATCAGCGCGGGGTAGAACCAGAAATCAAACCCCTCCCAGTCAAACCGGCGCCAACGCTTCCTGCATCTTGCGCGCAGCTTGAGCCAGCGCCGGCTGCTCACCGGAAGGAACTCTGGACCACCACCCCGATGGTCACAAAGCCCACCACCGCCATGGCCACCACTTTAAGCAGAACCGGAACGGCCGGAGGGTAGGCGAGGACGGCCGTTGCGAAGGCCGCGATCAGCAGGAACAAGCCGGTCAGCAGTGGGACCGCGTTCTCGAAAGCGAAGTCTTTGAGGGCATTTAACAACGTGGACATGATGGCTCTCCTTGGTATTTTATGAGTAGGTCTACCTACTCGCTACATAACCAGTAAAGCACCATCAAACTGGACGTCAAGACGCAAAAATGCCCGATTCTGCGAAGAACCGGGCAGATTTGAACATCGGTGAAAAATTACTGTCGGAAGACGTTCGGTTGGGCCTGCTTCTGGTGCTTCTCCCAATCGTAATTGGCAGCGTAGTCCTTCATGAAAGCCGCCTCCTTCAACGAACTGCGGGCGTAATCAGCGTATCCCAGGCGCCCGGGCCCGTTCTCCGCCCGCTGCTCACGGGTCAACATGGGAGGGCTCTCCTCCCGCTGGACGCTGCGTTGCTGCCGCCACTGCGCAACGGTCGCATGAACCACCTGCTCGTGCCTGTCGTCCGGCTTTGCATCACGAACGGCTTTGTCGGCCTCCTGGATCTTTGCCTGGAGCGCGGCGATCTGATCGGGCGAGGCCTTCTCTGCCCACGCTAGAACGCGCTGTCGGCGTTGCTCGATGGCGTCTTGGTCTTGGGCCACGTTCTGCTCGAAGTCCGCCCGTGCCGCGCTGTCCTTCTTGGGCGGTGGGCGATCGCCCAGAAGCCGCTCGTTGCGCTGCGCCTGGAGTGCTCGCAGCTCGGTCATTTCTTCGATGGGTTGGGAAAGGCTGTCGCTCATGTTTGTTTCCTCCGCTGGGGTGAATGGGTTCATCGTTGATCAATCCGCAGGTTTGGCAAGGGGGGTGAGCCCCCTTGCCTATCCGCATCAATCCGCATCGGGCAGGAGCTCTGCCAGGTCGAACCGCTTGATGCCAGCCCGGTTCAACGCCACAACGGCGTGACCGCGGGGCTCAAGAAGGGCGGAATACTCCTCGCGCAGGAACAGCGGCTGCACCTCGCGCTTGCCCCCGGTGGGCATGTCGATGTCGCGCGCGATCTCGTCTTGGCCCAGCGTGTCCTCCGATCCAATCCGCCAGCGGCGGCCCGTCACGGCGTCGATGCGCGAGGCCGTCAACCGCCCGGCCCCTTCCATTCGCATCTTGTCGTAGGCGGACGCGTAGGCATGATCCGGGTCGTTGAGCACGGAGTGGCGCCAATTGTTCATGCCGCCTTGGTAGTCGATGCCCCGGGTGCGCTGTTTGAACGTGGTCAACGTTGCCTGCCCGAACCGCTTTTCCAGGTATTCGTGGGTGTTGTGCGAGCACTTCAGCGCGATCACCGATTGCATCGTGTTGGCCATCAGCTCCGCCTCGTTGACTGACCCAAAGGCGTTGACCAAGCTTTCAAACCCTTGCGTTGCAAGCACGGGCATCAACCCCAGCGAGCGCGAAACGGAGAACAGGTTGATGTCATCGGCCGTCAACAGCAGGTGGGCCTCGTCCATCATCAGCATCACCTCGGTCTGGCCGGGCAGTGCTTCACGCCATTTATCACCGTATGCACCACGCCCTTTGATTCCGTTCATGACCCGCTGTTTGAGCAGACGCATCATCATTTCACCTGCCTCACCGAATTGGGTCGGGGGCAAGAAGAGGCCTACCATGGCTCCATAGAGCGCGTCGGAGACGTCCACCTCGCCCGTCTCAATCGAATGCCAGGGCATGTCCGTCTTGCTGTCACGCAGCTTTTCGCCTCGCAAGAGCTTCTCCAGCAGCCCTCGTGAGTTGAGCGTGAACGATTGCCTCTGTTCCGGATGCATCGCGGGAATCTCCAGGAACGCCCATTCCAGCGAGCTCTGCAGCTGAGACATGGGACGGAAGAGATCCGGGTGGATGGTCTGCGGAGCGCTCTCTTGACGAAGGCGGTGCTGTTGCAGGTAGGCCGCGTAGGCCAGCCGCCCTTCTTCGTCATGGCCCGTGTCCGCCTCTTCCAGGCCCAAGTATTTCACCACCTCCATCAGCTTTGCATTGGCACGAGGCGCGGGGCTGGCGGGAATCACGCGTTCCACAATGGACAACAACTTGGCGTGGTGGAATGGCGTGTAATGCCATTGCCTGTCGTCGCTCACCGGGATTCGATGGATGGCGATCTGCTCGGCGATCCGCTCGAGCAAAGCCTCAGTCTCGGCCACGTCCTCGTCCAGCTTGCGCTGTTTGACCAGCTCAAGCTCCGCGTCCAACTGTGCACGCTCCAGCCCTTCCAGCTTGGCCGAGCACCAAGACCTATAAGCCGTCTCGTGATCCACGAGCGCACGAAGGATGATGCCGGTGTGGTAGAGAAACGCGTCACCGCCGTCCGTCCAAAGCTTGGATTTCTCGTCCACTCGCCCACCGGCTGCGCCGCGCAATGCCCGCACGATCTGATCGGGAGCCAACCCTTCGTAAGGCCCCACGCGCATTCCAGGCTTGACGACGATATCGAACAACCCTTCCAGATCCGCGATGATTGCTCCGTCCTTACCGTCAGCAATGAGAGCACCGCCGGCCAGCTTCTGCCGCGTCAAACGCTCCCTTACATCGCGTTGGTCCGACGCCACACACGCCATTGCCAAGGCAGCTTTACGGAACCGACGAGCGATGGGTCGCAGCGCGGCATAGGATTTGCCCGAACCGATGGCTCCGAACACGAGCAGGCCCTGCTGGCAATCGCGCCATGAGAACATCATCACGGTGCCCAAGTCGGGTGAGTAGCCATAGCCCTTGTCGGACAGGTGTCCCGTGGCGCGCCCGATGGTGATCAGCGGGGTCTTGTCCCGCAGGGCCGCCTCGGCTTGCTGTTCACGCGCCTTGACGTGCGCGTTGATCAGCGCCCCCTGGGTGGCCAGGTTGTTGTCGTTGTTCTGCAGGTAAAGCCGGGCGGCGTTTTGGACAAAGTTGCCTTCGGCGTA
Source organism: Stenotrophomonas sp. GD03654 (assembly GCF_029845105.1). NCBI lineage: Bacteria > Pseudomonadati > Pseudomonadota > Gammaproteobacteria > Lysobacterales > Lysobacteraceae > Stenotrophomonas > Stenotrophomonas sp. GD03654. The sequence goes on from NZ_JAOCLC010000008.1 coordinate 9,705, forward strand.
TTGCATCGCATACATGCATGCCAGCACGTAAGGCGCCGCCTCGCCCAAGCCAAATGGCAGGACCTTGGCGACCACCAGTGTGGCAAAGATGAGCCCCACCCACTTCATCGCTTGAATGAAGCGCGCGGCTGTCCCGCCAATGACGCCCCGGTGCGGGTGCGAGGCCGCCGCCACAAAGCAAACCACAAACAGGATGCCGACCAAGCCAAAGGCCCACCACAGGTAGGTCCTGGCGATCTGGGCATACACAGCCATGCCGCCGGCTTGCATTGCCACCTCGGTGCCGCCCTTGCTGTCCCCAACCACGAACTGAAGCGCCATCGGAACCCACTGCAACAGCACCCATGCCTTCAGTGCCTCCTTCATGCCCTCGCCTTGCTTGAGGGCAATGAAATAAGGAATGGTCAGCAAGAGAGCTATCACGCCCGCCCCACCAATCCGAACGAAGCTTTCCAGCGTCGAGGCGGCCTCTAGCTTGGTCCACCCCATAGAAACGATCAGGCTCACCAGGAAGGTTGCCAGAACGCCGATCACAGGGAAGGCCAGATACATCAAGGGAGTGGCCAGGCTGTCGCCGCCCTGCCCCATGTCGTTGCCCTGCAAGAAGCCCTCGGCACGCCGCCCACGCTTCGTCGTGATGATCCGCGATTGGGTGTCGCGCAAATCCTCCGGAACCTTCGGCCACCACTCCTGGAACTCGTCCTCGCTGCGTCCATCAGGGACCTTGAACACCTGGGCGTTCTCGTCCCAGACCGCGCCGCATTCCTTCGCGAAATCCCGATCAGCCTCCGGCACATCGAGCTCTCGACTGCGAACGCGATCGGTCACGTCAAAGCGCCCCACGAGGTTTTCATACTCCTCGGCGGATTTGACGATGATTTCTTCCTTCATGTTCGAAGGCTCGCCGCTCTTCCGGCGGAACTTGCGCCCCAGGCCGCTCGTCCAGTCAAGCACGTTGAACAAACTGATTGCTGCCATCTCTGTCTCCCTCCCCTGTCAAATCAACGAAGCCAATGCGCCAAGACGGCAAGCACCAAGCAAAGCGGCGCGCACGCCAGAAAGCCCGCTTTGGCCACCCAGCGCTCTGCGACCTGCTCAACCTTGCTCGCGTAGAGCCGATCCTTGGTCCATGCGTCATACGCGGCGTCGTCTCTGACCGGCGGTCTGCGATCGGCGCGCAAGTAGTAGAAAGTGCGGCGGACGCCTTCGCTCAGGTGGCCCATGCCAAACGATTCAGGGCTGCCGAGGAACAAGCGCCCGTGCAGGTTCAGCCACTTTGAGCCGAAGTGAAGTTTTCCGGGTTCCCGGTATTGCGTGAAAAACCACTTGAACATGTCTCCCCCTTATTCGTGAGTAGGTCACTTCTTTCTAGATCGAATCCGCGGATGCGCAAGGGGGATTAGTTGATCCCCGACTTCTTCGCCCAGGCGTCCAGGTCTGCATTGGCTTTTTGCTGCCAGTCGTTCCGCGGTTCGGCGGCTGGTGCGGAGGTCATCCTCGGCAATGGGGCGGTCGCACGTTTCTGCGCAGGCTTGGGCTGGGTCGCAATCGGCGCTGACGCTTTCACATGGAGAGTGGCGTCCGGTTCTGGCTTCTCTATCGCAGGTTCTGGCTCGGCCTGCTCTGGAAGCACTGCTGGAGCAGGCGCAACCACGGGGGCTTCCACCACCTCGGGCAACTGCTCGGGAGCGGCTGGAGTGGCAACCGGTGCCACGGGCTGCGGTGTGCTCGGTGGCACCTGATCGCCCTTCCCATGTAAGAAATAGATCGTCCCCACGACCAATGCCGCCGCCACCACGCCGGCCAAGACCCAGAGCCAACGAGAGCGGGGCGTGCAATGCAATGAAGCTTGCGATGCTTCTGAAGACTTGGCGTCGGGTGAGGGGCCAAGCTCCTCTGCGGCAGTGGCGGTCAACTCTCCCTGCCCTGTCGAAACGTCATCGGTCACCTGCGGCTCTTTGACAGCATCTGCTGGCTGATACGAAGTGGCGTCCGCCTCCGGTGTAAATCTGGTGGCTTCCACGACAGGCCGCTGTTCCGTCACTCCTGGCTCAAGATTCGTTTCGCTCACGCCAACCGCTTCTGCTTCGACGGCAATTGCCGCTGGCTCCCGGGCGGGCAACGCATCGACCAAGTCCTCGGGTCCCACCTCGGCTTCGCTCGGCTGGACGGTGGGTCCAGACTCGGCTTCTGTTGCCTGAGCTCTTTCCTCCGCGCTCCTTGCCCGCTTGGCGTCCACGGTCGCCTTGACCTCCTTTGCCTTTTCGGCAGCGGCAGCAACGCCCTTCTGGGTCAACTCGGCAGTGCGCTTGCTGATCATTCCAGCCCAGTGACTGGCCGCTTTCAGGTTCTCTTTCATGCCGTCGGAAACCAGCCGCTCTTCTTGCGTGGGCGATGCGGTCGGGGTTGCGTTGGCACGCTTCAGCAACTCTTCGCGCTTGCGCTTCAGGATTCTCTGGTTCTTTTCTTCTGGGGTCATGTGGGCTCCTCGGAAGGGGGAAGGAAGCCCGAGCATCGAGCGACACCCGGGCACTGAGATCACCGGACGTCAGGCACCGGGGTCACGACGATCACGGGCTCACCGCTGCCGCAGCGGTCGTCCACCGTGACCTTGGACAGCGCGCCACGCTTGGCCAGCTCCACGATGGGCACTTGGCAGGCAGCCTTGTCGGCTCCTTGGAACACCACCGTCAACCCGTTGCTGGACTTGTTCAACAGACCCGCGAACTTGTCGAGGAAGGCCCGGGTATCGCTATCCAACCGCTTCATGTCGGTGGGGTTGTAGTTCAAGCGCAACGAATCCAGGACGGCTTCCTGCTTGCCCTCCACGGTTTCGGTCTTGGTGACCACCTCGGCCTTCATGCCAGCCGCACGGGCGGCGTCGGCGGCCTGCTCGGCGTGCTCCCGCTGCTGCTTCACGTAAGACGCCGAAGCACCCACGGCAGCACCCGCGGCGCAGGCGCCCAAGGCCTTGTCTTTCTTGCCCGTGAGCAAGGCGATGGCTCCGCCGGCCACGCAACCGATGCCACCGGCCTTGAACAGGCGCTTCTTGTCGGCCTTGGGCTTGCCATCGTCCGCCGCGGCATGCACCGCATCAGGGGTGGCCTGGGCGGAAACCTGAAGCGGCAAGAACGCCGCCAGGCAGAGAGTGAGAGGAACGGAAAAACGTTTCATGGGATGGATCTCCTGCTGTGGGGGAAATTTAGGTGCGTGGAGCAGTCATGGGTCCGGTTGCGGGCACCTTGGCCGCACCAGGACCTCTTGGAGAGGGTTGCGAGAGGGCCGCCGTCACGACCTTGCGAAGCGCTTCTTCGTAGCGCTGAATGGCGCTGTCCTGCTCCGCCTTCGTTTCGTCTCGCAACCGCCGCAGGTCTTCTTGGAGCGCACTCCGGAACAGCGCGTTCTCTTCCCGCAGCTCGTCGATGACGTGTTCCAGCTGAGCGTTGGCGTTCTCCAGCACATTCGCCACAGACATGGAGGTGTTGTGTCGCTCCAGAGCCTCTCGCACGTAGGCGCTGAACGCGCTGCCCGATTCACGGGCAAGCCGCTGAGCCAGTTTCAGTTGCCGAGGGTCGAGGTTTACGTTTTGACGAACGAACGCCATTGGTCGAGTAACTCCGTTTCGAGATTACTCCACCGATACCGCGAATCTCGGAGTTGGCAAGGCCCCACCGCAGGAGCCTGAAAAACATGGGCGAAACGCCCTAACAAGCACCGACGCTGTCACCATTGACCGGTGACAACGTCATGCCTTGATTGCATTGAGCTTTCGACGTTCATGACGCAGATTTTGGGCGCGAAGCGCACACCCACTTCAGTGCGTCATGTGTATGACGACTCTAGGGAACCGTCAGGGCTCTTGCTTCTCTGCCACTGCCGACATTGCTTCCACCCACGTTGGGCTCTTGCAGTTGCTTTTCTGCGGCCCCTTGCGTGTTGCCCCAGGTGCGCTATTGGTGGTCTACGCCCCCTCGCCCCACAGGACCACCGCCCACGCCATGCCCACGCAACGCTCCCGCTCTTCCACCCCTCACGCCCACCGATGCCCCACCCCGGGAATCCGTGCAGAGTTTTTCAGCCCACCGTTTCCCATTGCCCCGGATCCCCAGGACAGGTTGCCCTCGCCCATCCGCAGCACCGGCCCAAGAGACCCAAATCACATTGGTTTTAGTCAAACGTGTGCAGTGCCCTTGGATACACCGACACCGTGTTTTCCGAACCACAAGTGGGGAGCCAAAGAACCCCTGGAAGGAAATCGCAGATCCCTCGTCCCATTTCGTTTTAGTCAAACAAGGGTGCGCGCCATGGCCTTCATTCACCGCCATTGGCCCATCAATGATCCACCTGCTTTCGTTTCAGGAGCGCTCCCATGACCACCGCTGACGTGGACGCGTTTGCCCACCGCGTGCGGGCCTTCCATGCCGCCCGTGGGCCTGCCACCCCACGTTGGGCGCTGGACGTGGCCCGCCGCTCCGAGAACCCTGCGTGCGCTTTCTGCACCGCCCCTTTGAACGTGGATCATCGCCATTCGTGGGGGCTTTCACCGCTCGTTCCGTTGAACCAGGGCGGCCCGGCGGACACCGAAAATCAGCTCATGGCCTGCAAACGCTGCATCGCTGAACGCGGAAGCCGAGACCTGTTGGCCTGGCCCGAGTTGAGCCAGCGGCTGCCACCAGACACCCTTGACGCCCTGCTGGCCGACAGGCTGTTTGTCCTGCAGCGCTCCGACAACCACCTGGTCGAGGTGGGGCGCTTTGCCAAGCCAGCCACCGTCCTTGCCCAGCTCCAAGAGCGCTGGATGCACCCCCGGTTCGTCGTTCACGTCGAGCGGCATTCGGACAGCTGGATGTTGGGGTGGCCGCTGGCCCAGCGTGCCCATCTGACGCGAAACGACTTGGCCGCGCTCTTGCGCAACGTGCACCAGGGCGAATGGCTGGAACACCCCGAGGTGGTGGCCTTCCGGCTGAGAGAGGATGTTTTTCAATCGGCGGTGTGGCACCTGATCGCCCTCCACGCGTTGGTCGTCCCCCTGCCTCTGGGGACTGACACTCCTTCCGACCGCTCCTTTGAGAACCGGTGGATGGCCCGGTATCCAAGCCTGCGCCAGATCCGCCTGCGGCGGCAGGGCACGCACGAAACACCTTGGCCCAGCCAGGGCAAAGACCATGTCCCGGCTTATAGCGACAAGCCCAACGCCGTTCGCATGCGAACCCAACGTCAAGCCACACGTGAGGGGGAAACGAAAGCCCGGTGGTTGGAAGCAAGGCGGCGTTTGGCGAAGCGAGACGCGGGCGTGGCCAAGGGGACGTTGAGGACATGGCTGCCTGGAGAGCGGGCAGCCATGCAGGCCGATGTGGACGATCTTGCCCAACAATGGCTTTCAGCGCGCCGTCTATTTACTCGGACGCTGAAAGAAAGCCCAGCAGCGCTAATCCGCTCTTGTTCCTTTAATGGACTGATAGATCAGTGACTTCAACTCGTCCAGATCGAGCGCTTCGCTCTTTCCTTGAACTTCGAAAATGTGTTCGAAGGACAAAGGTGGGTTGAGTTCCTGGGCGAGTATCCGGACCTTAAGAAGATGGGGACCAGGAAGTTCCGGGAGCACGGCCAAGGCCTCGTCCCCAAATGCTGACTCGCCCGGCAACAGGCTGCCCAATCGGACACGGCATATGTGATGGCCTTCCTTGGTGTCCACTTCCATCTGAGGTGCGCGGCTCCCGTGTCGAGCTACCGGAACCATGTGTCGCATTTGATGGGTCATGATGTTCCACCTCGGCGTGGGCATCTCTGGCAACTCGTCCACCAGATTTAGATCCACAGCCATATCACTCGGCCCAAGTGCCCATACCTCCAGCTTTGCGCCATTCAAGGCGAACTCTGATCGATTGGTTACCTTCACTCGAACAGTGACGAGGCGGCTTCTCAGGAACAGGTGTTCCGCGGCTTCCCTCCAAAAATGCCGATTGTCTTCGTGCGTCTTGATGTAGAGAGACGTCCTGTCGAAGGGGTCATATGACCGCTCTTCCGTGCTGAAGTCAGGATAGGGAGTCGATGGGCTGTAGAATGCCAGTTGGAAGTTCTGATCCAACGGAAGGTTGCCGTCTCCCATTAGCTCGAGGTCAATCTTGGCTGGCGGCCGGATGGCATTGCCGGCCCCCATCATGGCCACTTCACGCGGGGAAGCTACCGCAGTCGAGCTTCCACGCCGGATATAGACCGTGTCCTTGGGCAACTTGCCGTAAGACTTCTTGAGATAGAACGGACGCGATTGCTTGGGGATCGCAATGACTGCCACATGCTTCCCGTCGAAGATTCGCTCTTCATAGCGGAAATCCAGCTTGCTCTCCAGCTTCTCGTTAACGAACTGCTGGATTCTTGAATCGTCGATTGCGCCCTCTGCCAGGACACCCACCACTTCAGCTGGGTGCGGCGAACTTTCTTTAAAGCCGATCAGGATATAGGCCGTGCCGTCCCGATGGGCATTGGCCATGGCCAGAATGTCCTTCAGCAGCTCTGACTTAGCGTCATCCGTGGCGGACGCGAACGGGTAGCGTTCAGCCTTGTAGTCCAGATCCGAGCCTTCACCCTTGTATCGAAGCTGATCCAACTGGTCATCCGTGAGCATGGCGGGACACTCCCTGTCAGTAGATCTTTCCGTTCTTGCTCATCCCCAAGTTCCGCACCGCCACCCGGGCGGCCTTGCGGTCCTCCGCGTGCTCGTCCACCGGCGAGCTCACGATCAGCAGCGTCTTGTCCTGGATGAGCGACGCGGCCGCGTAGTCTGCCAGCGCCACCATGGCGGTGGTCAACGCGACTTCACTGCCGGCGTCCTCCGAATCGTCAAAGCCGAACAGCTTGGCGATGTTCTCGCGGAGCTTTGGCGGGATAGTCACCATGGCCCGGTGGTGGCGCAGCCCGTCCTCCTTACGGCGGTAGTCGTGCAGGGTGACCGATCGGGGCATGACCATGTGAACCCGCTTGCCTCCCACGCTTCCCGCCTTCTGGCTGTCGTCGTAGTCAAAATAGGATTTGCGCTCCGGGTAGTCGCCCGGCCCCAGCAACAGGTGCTCGGGGATGCGGGCGATCGGAAGGCTTGCCGCTTTGCTGGCCCTGCGGGGCTTGGCATGGGTCACGTCCTTGACGTCATCCAAGGTGCGCTTGACGGCCTTCTTCTTGGCAGCCTTCTTGGCAGGAGCTTTGCGAGTGGCCATGGGTAGGTCTGGGAGGGAAACCAAAGGAAGCTCCATCATGCCGCAGCCCTCCGGCCTGCACCAGCGGCCAAGGTATCGCGCACCCGGACAGCCAGGGCGTGGATCTCCTCCTGGGCCACCCGGGCCCAGCGGCCGTTGGCGTCGAACACGGTCTTTCCCTCCTCGTAGCAGTCCGCAAACAACGCTCGGTCCCGCACCAGGACGGCGCCCGACATCTTGGGGTGCTCTAGGCGGCGGCGATGGGCTGCCCGCTTCTCGTTGGCCCGGTTGGCGATGGGCAGGTAACGCTTTCCCTTCTTTTCAAGAACATCCACGGTTCGCAGGAAGATGAGGAAGCTGGCCCCGTCGAGCAACGTTGGCACCAGGTAGAGGTCCGCCTCGGGAATCACCTCGTTGTCCGGCAGACGCGGCGGAGTGTCGGTGATCTCCACGTCGAAGCCCGGGGAGCGCGAGCGCCCGACACTGAACGGTGTTTCGTCCGACAGTGAGGCAAACGCGCAGGCCCCGCCTTGGGGGTCCCGGTCATTGACCAGCACACGCAGGCTGGGGTCACGGGCATAGCACCCGGCTAGATTCAGGGCCAGCGTCGTGCGGCCGACGCCACCCTTGAGTGAGAAGTTGCACAGTCGCATAGGGCATCCTTTCGTGAGTAGATAGGGGTTCCCCCGAATCTACCCCGACGCCGCCATGGCGCAAGTGCATGTTTTTGCAACCCTTTCGGGCCGTTCAGCCCTTGGATTCTTCTCTATTCTTCCAGAGAGGCGACTGGACGACGGCTGTCCTACCGAATCGTGTGGGCGGTGTTTGACGCAGAGCAATGCAGATCGAACGGCTGAGAGGCCATCCATGCTTTAACAGACGGCGGCGCAGCGCCATGCAGTGCTTCAATGATCGTCCAGCGTTGCTTTGCCGGGCCGAACTCCGCAAACACGTCCGCCCCGGCTTCGGCCAGCGTTCCGGCCATCTTGTCGTAGCACTGCCGCTTCGCCGGGTCATGCTGGTTCACGTGCCACGCCATGCAAGCGACGTGGAAAGCGGTTATTCCGTTGGGCCCCACCGGGTGGTCCAAGGACGGGAAAGCCGTCAGGCCCCTCCAAGCCTTCAGACGTGCCTCGTGGATGGCCGCAATGGTTCTTTTCAAAGCCTGTGGGTTGCGGTGTTCGATGGCCTCCAGAAGCCGTTGAGCGCGCCGATCGGTGGTCATTTCCATTTCAGCTCCTTGCGCAGTTGGCGCTCGAAGTGGCGTTGCTGGCGGGCCAGGCGGGCTTGCCGGCGAAGCTTGCCTTCGGGCAGGAACGCGGGAGCCGTGGGTGGGATGTGCGCGAAGGGAAGGCCAGCAATGGGGCGGGCCGAGCGGGTGGGGCTTTCAATCATGGCGGCGGTCTCTTGGGTTATTCAGAACGGTTTTCGTGAGTAGGTCACCCCACTCCCTTAACCCCATGCAACCAGACCACCAAGCAATGTCAAGATGGAAAATCCAACTTTTTTTACTAAAAACAGGGGCTTGCGGAATCCAAGGTGCATCGCATGCTGAATGCATGACGCACACGATCCGCCCCCGCTGTTCGCCCACCCTCACCCGCCTTTCCAAGGGCGTGCGCAGCTCGCTGGGCTTCACCCTCACCGAGGCCCTGCTGGCGCTGGGCGTTGTGACCGCCGCCACGGGCACGATGTTCCTGTTCTTCGGGCAGGTCGATGCAAAGGCCAAGCTGGCCAGCGAAACGCGCAACCTGCGCGAGCTGTCCCGACGCATCGAGAGCAGTTTTGGGATGGTGGGGACATTCCGCGGGGTGAGCACCACCGCCGTGGTGGTCGATGGCTTGGCCCCTGATTCCCAGCTCGGCGCCGGGGAAAGTGTCTTGACCAACGCGTGGGGCGGCGCGGTGAACGTCCAGCCTTACACGGTGGATCGCTTCGGGGATTCATTCTCCGTCAGCTACGCCGGCCTTCCTCGCCAAGCATGCGTGGACCTGGTCGCGGCCAACGCGAGCGGGGTGTGGGACGCGCAGGTGTCGGACGTGTCGGTGATTCGAAACACCGGCGGCCAGCTCGACGTGGGGTTGCTGGGTAGCACGTGTGCGGACAAATCGCGCGTGGTCTTCGTCTACCACAGCGGATTGTTGGGGGGCGAATGGACCGGATCGCTGCTGGTGTTGCCACCCGTCCCCCCCTCGATCCCCCCGCCCGTTTCTCCACCCGTGGGAACCCCAGTAGGGCCCGTGGGGCCGGTCGCGCCTTCCACGCCGGTGCCGCCCCCAACCGCCCCGCCACCAAGCGTTCCTCCCACGACGCCCCCACCGACCACTCCACCCGCTCCCCCGGTGACCGTGACGCCTCCGGCCCCGCCCACGTCACCGCCCACCACGCCACCACCGCCGACAAGCACCGTGCCGCCCTGTCAGGAGTGGAGCGAGAACCGAACGATCAGTTGCCCCTCGGGCCAGGTGGGCCAGGTGTTCGAGAACCGCCGTCACCACTGCGGAACCGACCCAAACGTTTACGAAGCATGGGCGGGATCCACGACGGCCGGCAGTTGGACCACGACCAGCAGCACCTGCGCACCGTGCCCTGCTCCCGAAACGCGCAACCTGGGATGCCCTGCCGGTCAGTTTGGCGCGATCGGCCAGCAGCGGACCTTCTCATGCACGGGCACCGGCTCGTGGAACGCCTGGACGCAAACCAATACCACCTGCACGGCTTGCCCAGCGCCTTTCCCACAAGCCGAAACCCAGTGGGTCACCACTCTGGCCGCTTGCCCGGCGGGCCAGAGTGGATCGCACACGTGGCAGGCCGAGCAGCGGCGGACGAGGACTGGGACATACAGCTGCCCGGCCACGACGTGGTCGCTGCCAAGCCCGACGTTCACCACTTGGACAAAATGGGCGGAGACGGGGGTTCGTCGCAACGAGGCCAATACATGCACCCCCAACGCACCACCTCCGACGTTTCCCGGATACACCGGGCGATCTTGGCATTCGTGGGGAGACGGAGGGCACTACGGCTGGGCGATCTTCTGCAACGCTCCCCGGACCCTGGCCGAGCTTCAAGCCACCTCGTTGGCCTGCACTTGGCAATACGAAACGAACGACACCCCCACGTTTACGCCAGAGCCACCTGGCCTGACCCGCCCAACACCGGCTTTGGAAGCCTGTGTCTACGCGCTGCGCGCCAACTTAACTCCGATGCCAGGTTACGGCTTCGTCAGCCACCCAGGCACCGCGATTTGGCCGGCGGCTTGCTCGTGCAGCGTCGTGGGTCCAGGCGCACGGTTCTACTGGCAAGACCTGGGAGCGAGCGACTGGGTGGGCTTTGAGTTCAAGTGCCCCTGACGGCAAAGAAGGCGGGGGCATCCCTCACGTTCGAAGTGGCAGAGATTCGGATTTCCAAAACCGACCGGAGGCAATGCCCTCGCACCAAGCGTGCTTTTCAGAAGGCAGGTGGCTTGGCCACCTGCGGCGGCTTCTGGGCTCTTCGCTGTTGTGCCTCGAAGTCAATCCCCAGCCAAGGTTTTCCACATCGCCTTGCCCTGGGCTTCGTGAACCGATGCGTATTGCTGTGGATCCCAGCTGGTCCCGGTCAGCAGCAGCCCCAGCTCTGCCACGATGGCCTGACAGCGATCGCCAAAAGCCAAGACCTCATTGAAGGTCAACCCAAGCGTGTTGATGTCAAACGCGCCAGGCTCCTCGTCCAGCTTGCGCATTTCCAGGTGGGCGTGGTGCTTGTCCCGTAGGGTCTTGATTTTCGCTGCCACGGGATCAGCCGAAAGGATCACCATTTCATGGGAGACCTTTTCCCAGCCACTATCGAAGCGCGAGTAATTCTCGTCCTGATCGCTCTGTCTGAACTTCTCCTGGAAAACAGCCGAGCTTTCGGGCGGCAGGTCACTGATCGGTTCGTCGTGGAAGTGATCGAACATGCGACCGTAGCGCTCCCGGTAGTGCTCCTTGATGGCTGGATCTGCTTGCAGCTTTCTCCACACGTTGGTCAGGCTACCCGACCTGGGATCGTTGTCCAGAAAAAGCCGTGACTGATCGCGCACCAGGTCTTGTCCAAGAAGCGGCGCCAGGTGGTTCCAGGCATTGGCACCCGGCGTCTTGTCCAGCTTGGCTTTCAGCCCTGCCTGAATCTTGGGGTCTTGAATGAGTGGGGACAGAATGTGCCGGCGCTCGTCGAGGATGTGGCACTCCTGCCTGAGCACCCGAACGAATCCATCGATTTGGCCAATACGTTGTTCCAGTTCCTCAGGCTTCATTCTTGCTCCGCCTCCAGCGGCACCTGCTGGAACCGCACCTGCAGCCGCTTGATGAGCGCTCGGGTTTCCTTGTTGGGCGCACGCGTGCACACCAGCACCGCCTCCCCGTTGGGCACGTGGCGGATCGCCTTCTGCTCGGCCCGGAGAACGGCGCGGTATTTCACCGCTTGGTAGACGCCTCGCTGGAGCTCGTCCTCCGAGCACTTGCTGGTTTTAACTTCCACCGCCAGGCGATGTCTTCCGTTATCGAAATGCGCGTCCAGTCGGTCACCCGAGCTCAACAACTTCTCGTTGCTCCCCGTGGGGAAGCTCCCAAAGTCCACGAACTCTTCGGGATGGCTGGCCACCCACGCCTTCAACGCTTTGTGCTCATCGCTTTCTGGCCTGCCACCCTCCTGGACTTTAGGAAGGGGAAGAGGCGCATCCGCTGCCACCTCTTCAACCGCCCCGGCGGACGGGGTCAGCATGGTGGCTCCCAGAGCGCGGGCGACCCGGTCCCAATTGGGATAGGTGAAAACGTCTTCCATCGCCTCTCGCAAGTGCGCGCGGCGCTCTTCCTCGGTGTCCAACTTCTTGCCCGCGAAGTAGGCCGGCGAAATAGTTATGGCACCCTCGCCAGGGTGTTTCGTGTTCTTGTTGACGACGATTGCATGGAGGGGTGGGATGGGCTCCTTCCACTGCTCGCTCAACCACTGGAGCGCTTGGGCCACTCCCCCGGCGACGGTGCCGTAGAGGTCCTTGCGGGGTTTGATCTCGTGTCCGAAGGTGTCGTGCAGCTCTTGGGCCAGGTCGCTGTAGGAATGAGCTTCGCCCTCCTGCGCCCACCGGATGAGGATCGGCAACGCGTCAGGGATAACCCGGCTTCGCCAGGGCGTGCGTGCAAACTCCACCTTCGACCAATCAAACTTTTCCATCCCCTACCCCTCCCCTGTCATCCCACCATGGTAGCGGCGGGACCAGCACGGGAAAACGATGGAGGCCGATGTCCTGCCCCCTCCCTTCTCAATCCTCGTCGGGCAGCATGATGGTGACCACCGGCTCCAGGGCGTCCCCGGGCCCACACAGTGCTTTCAAGGTAACCAGGCGATGGGTCGACCGCGTCAGGCCAGACCCGGCCTCCGGGTGGGCTTCGTTCGACAACCAGTCGCCAGCATCGGGCAGAGCCACGTGGAGTTGGAACTGGAGCTCCGAACCGTTGCCCTGTTGCCGCTTGATGGCGACGTGGAGCATGAAAAGCACATCCCAGAGCCGGCCGTCCACCGACTGGCCGCGCAGTTCCAACCCTCTGGGCACTTCGACGTAGCGCTTCCACGCAGCACGGGTGATGGCCACGGGCAACTTGAAGCCGGCTTCCTTAGCCACGTCGGACACGTCCACCAAGACGCCGTCCTCGATCGCCTGGGCGCGGGTGTAGGAATGGATAAGGTCGAATTCGTCAAACATGGAGCGCACCTCGCTGATGAGTAATGGCCCGGTCCAGGGCATCCGGTCCGGACGTCCTGGAATGGAAAACCCACCGCCCCACCGCTCGGCGCGGTCAAGGGAGGAAATGGAAGGGCTGGCGCGGCCCGCAGCGAAGCGAGGACACGGGCCCTGGAATGACCCTTGACCGGAGAGCCGGGCGATGGGGCCGCGCGGAGCGCAAGGGGCTTGAATGGCGTGCCGCCGGCGGCACACCGATTCAGGGTTGAACTTGGGAATGCTGTCAGGCCTGGGTGCAGGCCAGAGGGACCCGGTCCATCCAGGCGCTCTGTCCTGCCGATGCTTGAGCGGTGAGCGGGCCAAGGCCCTGGACAAATGTCAGGCGCGCAAGCTCGACATCGTTCTGGGGCCAGTAGGGACCATCCGGCGAAAACACGAAGTGGTCCCCTTGAAGGGCCCCGCAGATGGTGCAATGGTGGGCCAGGTAGGTTTGCCCTGACGTTCGAGTAGTGGCGAAGCGAAGCCAAGGGGCGTGCCCGGCAACGAACGCAGCGGCCCCCTCGTCCATGCACTCGATGTAGCGCAACACAGCGCCCTCCCCCTGATCCACCAACCCCTCGTCGTCGTGCTCTTCGAACGAGGGCACCCATAGCGCGGCGGTGGGGGTTGGGGAGTGGCAGAAATGGCACTCCGTGTGGCCGAGCAGCAGGCCGTAGGCCGGGGCTTGAAGGGTGGATGGAGCGGCAGCGTGGGTCATGAAACCATTTTGCCCTGCCTGGGTGTCAGACGGTGAGACGTATTCCGGTCTACTCGGCATTAGAGGCGCACGCGCGACCGAGAGGACTGCACACCCTCTGAAAGCACTTCATCCAGGCGAGCTTGATGTGCTCGACGAGCGGCCTCCTCTGTGAAGGCGCGGATATCACACGTGTGGTCACTCTTGACTTCATGCAGGACTGAATCCTTCAAGTTCCAACTCATGTCATGAACGAAGCCGGCCATCGCTTTGCCGTAGCGCGAACGAGAGCCTTGGTAGCGATAGTCGGCGAAGTGGCTCGCACGGACCTCAAACGTCTGTGCGTATCGGTGACTGGCTCGCCCCAACCTTTCCTCAAACTCCCACGCATTCGATAGAGATAGATAGCCGGTCTTAAGAAGCTCCTTGAGCACCTCCTCTCTTCTCGACAAGTCGAAACGAATGAGGGAAAGGAAGACTGGAATGCCGCGATCCTCGCACACCGCCCTTACTTCAACGATAGCGAAGACCTGATTTCCATCTGTGGCAATGTGAAGAATTTTCATAGGGTCCAGATTGAAATTGGGGAGTAAATTCGCCATGCAGATGAATGTCTAAGCAACATCAGCCTGCCTGACCATCGGCCGGTTCGCGCCCAGCCACGCCAACCGTTTGTATTCGTCCTTACTGAGTAGTTTTGACACCCCCAACCATTGCACCAGGTGGTAGTGGCAGATGGTGTGGGGGTAACGCTGGATGCCTTCGTGCAGAAGTTTCGACAGGTAGCAAACCTCGCCGTCCGTGCGCTCGTAGGCGTAGTAAAAATGGCGCATAGGCTTACTCATGGATTCCACCTGCCGCTTAAAGCGTGAACTCCTACGCCGGAAAGCGTCTCACCTGTCGCCTTGAAATGCCCGATCACGGCATCAAACACCTTCCGCTGCATCTCCATTTCTTGTTCGACCTTAAATCTCACATCATCCATGACACTAGGAACCAACCGATCGTCCAACTGGGGCACCCACAACACCATCAACTCAGCAGCTTCGTAATATTTACCAGGCCACTCGAGGCGATCAAATCGCTGCAGCTGCTCGCTCATCATTGGATCGAGGTGCTGCCTGGATATACATGCTCGGGCGAAATCGACCACCAGTTGCCGATCACCGATCTTCATATACTGCCGCTTAGCAGCATTGATGGCATCGATTGCCGCTGAAGCTTTTGAGGTCACTGTCTTCATGCGAACCTCAGACGGCCCAAGTGGAGTTGTCGATGTAAGCAGCGATGCGAGCCCCGAGCAGTGTGCTCAGAGGAAGCACGATGGGTGCAAGCATGGCGAGGATGGAGATGGTCATGTCGGCGGTTCCAGTCAGTGGAAAGAGCGTTGCGCTCTTCCTGATCCAAAGGTAGATCGCCCTGGAAATCTGTCCACGGTTGTAGTGGACAAAATCTTGACTAAAAGTAAAAACTGCGGGGCTAAGGCCGCAGTTTTTCCTAACATCACTTCTCGCGCCGAAGGCGTCACCTGCTCTTTTCCACCGCTGCTTCTACAGATGCCGGCGCGCAGCGACCGGTGGCGGCGTTGGGCCGTTGGCTCTACAGCCTTGCCCGCGTTGCACCGACACCTCCCCGGGCTGCCCATGCCTGCTCCAGGTGGACCGCGCGTTGTTCGGCTTCCACCGTGGCCACCACGTGCGGCATCGCCGTCTTCAGCGCTGGCGTGTTCCAGAACGGGCTGCCCCGGTGAGGGTTGCCGCCCAGCCGCAACAGCAGCAACGCCGTCTGTTCAAGTCGGCTGCGCTCGTCGGCGTCGTCGCTCAACTGGTAGTCCGCCGCCAGCTTTTCTAGCGGGCGCTCGCACCAGTGGTTCCTCTCTTGAGGGTGCGCACCAGCTTGCAGGAGGGCTTCGACGATGCGGGGCCAGGCAAGTGCGGAATGGAGCGCAGGACCTTCGTTGAGGCGCCACGCATTGGGGTTGGCGCCCTGCCGCAGGGCCTGTAGAGCGCGGAAAAGACTTCCATCGACGCACGCGTGAATCAGCTCAGCGCTCGGACTTCCTGGCGGTGGTGGGCGGCGGTCACCCATGGCGGCTGCCCCGAACCTGGTTCCGAAGCAGATGTCCTTCGACGTAGCCCCGGATGATCTGGCGCACCGCTTCTGCGGTGGAAATCCCCGCGTTCACCGCGCCCTGCTCCACCGCCTCCAAGACGCTGCGCTGCAGCGGAAGGTAGGCCAGCCGCACGTCCCTCTCCCCACCCAGCCGACGCTTGCTCAGTGGGTAAGGTTTGGCGGCATACATGGCGAGCACTTGGCGCACGGCTTCGTTTCGCGTGACCTGCGCGCGCGCGGCGGCCGCCTGCAGGCGCTCCAAATCACGGGAGTAGCCCCGGGAGGACGGAAGGGTGACAAGTTTTTGGGAAGGGACAGGTTGAAGCACGTCGCGCTCCGGCTTAGGACGCCGCGTCCAACGGCTTGGCGGCCGCCTCTCGGACCACCGCGATGGCACGCCAACGGTTGATCGCAGCGCCGGCGAAATACAAGGCGTCCACCAGTTCTTGCGCGGCCCCCTTCTCAAGCAGGGCCCGGTTGCAGGAGGCGAACCCCGCAAGGATTCCGTAGCGGTCCGCGTCGTCTTTGGCATTGTTCATGGCTTCCGCAATTTGAACGTTCATGTCGAATCTCCTGGTTTTGACTGGTGTGTGATCAGCGGTTACAGGCGCACGCGCTGACGGGGAGCCTCGAGAACAGCCGCCGGAGCTTCGCTGTGCGCCTCTTGCCGTGGGTTCCAGACCTGCCCGCCGATGACCATGCTCGGACCGCCTGCGGCAGGAAGGACCTGCGAAAGCCTGGCTTGCTTCGCTGCGGCGTTGATCGCACGCACGGTGCCCTCTTCCATGCCTTTGGCTTCGTAGATCACCTGCCCCTCCAGGTGATCCCCCGCTTCGTCCACAAGGGCGGCAAGGGTTCGGCCGAACTTTGACTTTGGCCCTTGGTTGCGAGCATCGACGTCCCAACGCTCGATCACTTCGAACGCCTTCTCGTGACGGTGGCCAGACTTGTTGAGCTCGCCAAGCGCCGCTTCAGCGTCCTTCACATCGAAGCGAATGGCGGAGAGTTTCACCGGGTGCGCGTAGCCACCGCCACTCGATGCCGATTGCGTGATGGCGACCGCTTGGTTTCCGTCGCTGACGATGTGATGAATTTTCATGTCGATTTCCTTGATGGTTTTCGGAAGGCGCGATTGCCCATCCACAACTTCAAGGTAGATCGCCCCATGATTTTGCCCACTGCTTGAGTGGACAAAACTTTGACTAAAAGCAAAAACTGCGGAGCTAAAGCCGCAGTTATTCCTAACATCACTTCTCGCGCCGAAGGCGTCATCTGCTCTTTTCCCACCACCGCGTTTACAGAAGCCGGCGCGAAGCGACCGGCGGTGGCTCTGGGCTTTGTTCTTTGAAAAAAAAGGCCCCCTCGCGGGGGCCCCAAAGGACATGGACTGATCTTACAGGCTGGTGGAGCGCCAGAGCTTGCCTGCGATGCCACCCACGATCAGCGCCACGGGCATGAGCGCCGTCAGAACCATCGGGGGCACAGAGGTGAAGAAGTTTCGCTCACCCTCTTCCAGGCCCGGGTAGAGCAAACCCACGGCAACGCTGGCCAACTGCAGGGCAACGACGAAGAGCAAGCCCACCAGGGCTCCCTTTCCAAAGCCCCCTTTGCCCGGCGAAACCGGGAGCCCGCTGGCCCTAGCCGCGCGCACACGGGCCGCTCGCCAGTTCAACACGTAAAGCATGGACAACAGGAGCAGCACGGCTGCCCCACCAGCGGCTGCCAGGCCGGCCTGCCAGCCGTAGCCCACGTTCTGGCCGATCTCTTGGGCCCCGGCAAGAAACAGCAAGCCCGCACCACCCAGGATGACGGTGGCCGGTGCCAGCAAGCCCCACTGCATGTGACCGCCGGGGGTGTGGTGAGCGTTGTAAGACATGGGACCTCCTTGAAGTGGTGTTCCCTCAATGCATAGTGCGATTCCGCGCCTTGGCAAGGTCAGCCCTTCTTTTGGGCTCCAACCGGCACCCAGCCGGTGGGCTGCTTCTCAAAGACGAAGTCGTAAGCCGACGGCACGGGAACGGGATCGGGCTTCAACTGCTGCCCGCCCTGGAACCCGACCACGTCCAACGTTCCACCGGTCACGCACGTGGCCCGCTGGGGACCAGTGGAGGTGCAATCCGCGGTGAGGTCTTTCCAACCCCGGACCTCGATTCGTTGGCCCATTTCGCTAGAGAGGTTGGCATTGGCATGCGCCTCGTAAGCGTGGGCGACTTGTTCAACGGTGGGAAAATCCGCCTTGCTGCTGCAGGCAGCCAGCCCTGCGGTGATCAGGGTGAGGGAAACGAGGGTTGCTTTCATGCCGGAGCTCCTTGCGTTTTGGTCAAATCAACGTCAATCGTTTCGTCGCGGTATCCGAGCCGAACCCTCTCTATCGTCACGTCCATCTTCGGCACCGTGCCGTCCACCCAAACCCGGTTGACGGAGAACACCACCAGGTCGTCTCGGTAGCTGCGACCTTGTCGCGCCAGGTTGGCGGCCTCTTGGGCATTCATTCGGATCAGAAGGTGGAAGCGGCCGGCGTTGGGTGGGCTGGACACACCACCGGCGGTGCGGTGGACCCACGGCACAAAGCCGTTGCCGGTGACGCTTTGCCCAGCCGCGGACACCTGAGGCATGGGGATGAATCCCTCCAGCACCCCACGGTCGGCTCGGTAGGCGACATCGCCCAAGGCTTGGAAGGTGGGACGAATGGCAAACCGCCGGATGCCCTTGAAGCGTTCCTGGCGCGCATCGAAAGCCGGCCCATATCGGCGCTCGATGGCAGCCGGATCATTGCCCGAGACACCGTTGGCGCCGTGGGCCTTCGTGTCCATCAGCCACCATTGCCTTAGGCACCACTGGCGCTTGTCGGCGTCGATCCGATAGGCCGAATGGGCCATCGCCAGCAGCTGCATGTCGCAGGTGTCCACGCCCCCGCCCCCGACAGCCGTCACCCCGACCCGCAGGTGCTGAGCCCCTTCCAAGTCGTCCTGATCCAGATCCCAATAGGTCCCTGCCGGCTCAAGGTAGGGGCTTCTCGCCCTGTCGCTCACCACCTTGGGCGCGCCTTGGATGGCTCGGCCGATCTGGCGAAGCAGATCCGATCCAGCCCCCGATTGCGCCTGCGCTCCAGCCGCCGCAGTCAGGGCAAACGCCCCGGTCAGCACGGCCCTTTTAACTCCCTTCATGGAACCCCCTGTTCCCACCGATAGATTTGGGATCTTGCAGCCAACTTACGTGCCACGTAGAGTCTACCCGGGACGTAGCCTCTGGGTCATCCTGTCCGCATGCCTGCATTGCATCCGTTCAGCCCGTGACCGCCGCCCCGCCCGTTCCCCGAACCGTGGTGGCCGCGCGCCTGCGCCAAGCCCGCGTCCTCCGGGGCTTGAGCCAACGCGAAGTCGGAGTGAGGATGGGGATGGACAAGGACACGGCGTCGGCACGCATCTCTCGGTATGAATCAGAGGGCATGTCGATCAGCTTGGAAGCCCTCTTCGAGCTGGCCCAAGCCTTGGAGGTGCCCCCGGCCTATCTCTTGGCAACCAGCCCGGCGATGGCCGATGCGATCTTGGCTTTGGGGGAGCAGAGCGCGGCTCAGCAGGAACGTTTTGCCGAACTGCTGGGCAAACTTGGCGAACTGTCCGAAAAAAAGCGCAACGCGCTCATCGAGCAGCTGTTGCCGCCCGGCAAGGATTAGGGCGTCGGCGAACAAGGACGAATCGACCCCATGTGGACATGGATCACCCACCTCTGCCGCCGCAATAGGACGGAGCCCACCCGGTCCGCCGTTGCCATGGCCACGCTGATCGAACTAAACATGCTAGAGCTCAACGCAGCGGAGGCCCGCAGCCGCGTTGCACTGAACCCACCGGGGCATGAAGCAGCACTTCTTGAGAGATTCAAGGCATCGGCCCAGCTGATCCTCAACGAAAAGCCTCCATTCGACGCCGCAGACTCAACCTGGGAATCCCTTGGTCAGAAGGCACGCCGCCTAAACCGAGGATTCGCAGACCTCCGATTGCAACTCTCCCCGCCAGCGATCGTTGGTGGGGATACAGAGCCGCGCGACAATGTGCGTCCGGTCCTTTAAGGCGGCCAGGCCAGCTCTTCCATGCGAGCTTTCCTCCGTTGCATGTAGTGCAGCATTCCGCTGGCGCACTGCTCAACAACGGGGCTTTCCTCAAAGGCCCCAACCCCAACCGCTGTCAGTGCTGCAATGACGCACAAGTTGGTTGTGGCCACCGCGTTGACGGTGGTCTGAAAAAGAATGGCTGCCGGCACGTGCGCCCCGATCTGCCCATTGGGATCTTGATACATAACCCGAATGGCCTTCGCGCCATGAACCAGTCCGCAAAGAGGATCCCACGAATTGGTCACCGTCCGAGCCAGCTTCTGAGGCCCATCGTCCTGCCCGATGCGTGCAATGGCCTGCTCCACGTCTGCGGCCAAGTCTTTGAGGGCAATAGCCACCCACTTTCCTTTCTCGTTCTTCTTTCGGGGGCCGCGATCTTCCTGGAGAAAGTCCTCCAGCTGTTCGTCGTCGGCAAGGAACTGGACAAACACCGCCCGCAGGAATTGCTCAATCTGGGAGCGGTGCATTGCCAAGGCCACCGCTGGAAGATCGACGGGATGGGTCTCTAGGAGGAACAGCAACGCACGCCCGTAGTCCATTGACGCCCGCAACAGCTGGAAGGTCACCCGATGGCGCTCACTGCCGGCGGGAACAGTGATGCGGGCCATGCAGGACATGTTCGATTCCAGGCTGGCCTTGGCCTCTCTGGCCTCCTGTGCGATGTCCAACGCCGTGGGCTGCCGCGTGGCAGCACGCGGCTCCAGCGCATCGCGGATCGCATCCTTCAACGAATTGTGCGTCATATCCTTTGCCCTTCATTCGCGTATTTCAAAAGATGCCTCAGAGCTGCGGCACGATCTTCCCAGCAATCTACGTTCCAAGATGGATGGTAGACCCAAGTCATCCACGCCCCCCCGTTGCCATAATCGAGAGACCATACGTGGCGCTCCTCCAGATAGCGCCGCCTCCTGCCCTCTGAGTTTGCATGGCGAGCCTGGAAGGTAGGCTGGTCCGACCGCTTCCCGTGATCGAACATTCGCCAAGCGGTGCGGCCGAGCACCAGAATCACCTCTGGCCGGAGCAGAGGGAGGATCACCTCTACCAACAACTTCCCGCCTTGACTGAAGTCGGTTCCTGACGGACGGTGTCCAGCTCTCGTGCCGGCAAAGCGCTGGGACAAGTTGCAAAATGCAACGTGCTGCCAGGCGTGGGCGGCATCCACAACATTTGGGCTGCTTTGACCAGTCAGCAGGCGATCCAGCTCATCAAAGAACTTGCCACCACCTTTCCTGTTGCAAGTCTGCATGTCGCCAAACGTTTCACGGGTGAAAGGACGAGTGACGACGGGGTCGTCGGTCCACCCAGCCTCCCGGTAGTGGGACTCGCCCAGTAGCAAGACGCGGCGCCCTTCAACTCCCTTCCAGTAGCCGCGGCCGACGTAGGGCACGAAGACCACCTCAGCCGGCCACGCTTCCATGTTCAACTCAGCCGGATCATCCATGCCATTGACCTTCGTATGATGGTGTCAGGCTACTCCACACCGTGCTGCCATGCAGCTATTGCACGCCATCCCATGCCATCCCATTTTTCCGCCACATTTAGCCGACAAAAAGCTCTTGCATACCGCTCGCACGTGCTTTAACTGTATGGGCCTTCAAGGATCATGCGGAGGCCCCATGACAACTCACCACGGCTGGCAGGCGTGCCGCGCATGCCATGCACCAGGACTTGATGTGCGTGTAGAGGGAGGCTGGCACCTCCGTGCCAATCCCGGCTACTGGGGAACCAGCGTCCCTAAAACCTTGGTCCTGGGGTTTTCCAAGGGGGCCACCCAAATTGCCGCCGCCCAACACGGGAGCTTCGATGGGGTCGCCTTCGCGGGTGCTATGCGCCCTCGCCTCGCAGCTGTATTGCACGAGCTTGGGATCGATCTGGGTGGGCAATCGATCAACGACGCCCTGACCGCCGAAAGCCGCCACATGGGCGCCGCCTCCTTGGTGCGCTGCGGGTTGTCGGTGATGGACAACGGCAAGCTGGTCAGCAGTGGCACCATCATGCCCAAGGCCATTCGTTCGTCGTTGCCTTTGGAAGCCATGAAAACATGCGTGGCACGCCACCTGGACCCGTTGCCTGACAGTGTGGAGCGCGTGGTCTTGTTGGGGACCACCGATGCCTACATGAAGGGGGTCAAGGCGCTCATGCGCCAGCAATTCAACGACTTCCAAGAAATCAACGAGGTAGCCTTCAGCGCCCAAGGCCGGACATGGGTGTTTGCGTCGCACCCCAGCCCGGCCAACGGGACCTTTCAAGCCTGGATCGACGGTGACACCGCCACCGAACCGGGCCGCAAGAAGCAGCTGGCGCGCCAAGCGTTGGGTCACAAGGCCCCAGCGCAGCCCCTTTCAGCTCCGCCTCGCCCGGCACCGGCACCGGCACCGGCACCGGCACCGATCCAGCGTGCCACGCCGCCTGACCCGATTTCACCAGCTAGGGCGTCCAACGGCGACCGTTTTGCCCGAGCCTTCCACCTGGTTCGCCACGATGGAAGGGTGATCGTCCCGGTGCGGATGAGGGACCGAGACACGGGAAACGTGGCGTTCCGGGTGGCCAAGATGGGCAACACCAAGGATGGCCAGCGCGAGATCCACGACGAAGCTGAGTTGTTGCGCTTGTGCGAGAGCGGGCAATACCAGGTGCGCGCCCAACCATTGGACAAGTCCACGCCGGCCAACTTTATTCGGCCGCTGCTCAACCACCGGATCGTGAAGCGCCCTGCCTATTGATCGCCGCACGGCGTGCCAAGCCCTCGCAGAGCAACAAGCGAACCATTTCGCTGGCATGCAGCCCCTCCCGGGCTGCCGCCTGTTCCAGCCGATCTTTCAGCTGCCGTGGCACGCGAACGGCCATCTGCACATAAGGTGGCCGGCTCACGTGGACAGCCTCGCCAGGGTGAGCACCCACGCCAACGCCAAACCGGCCAGAATTTGGGCCCGCAAGCGGTAGCGCTCACGAAGCGCCCCGCTGGCGTGCCGGGCGTTGACCCAATGGATACCGGCCACGGCCAGGAACGCTGCAGCCAACATGGCGGCCAGCATCGCGCCCACGGTGGTCATGCCAGCGCTCCGGCCATGGTGGCCAGGACGAACCACTGTCCAGCGATGAGGCCGTAGCCGATGAGCAATCCCTCCAAGCCCGCCCAACGTTGGCCCGGGGTGCGCAGCAGCGCCGCGCTGTCGTTGAGCAAGGACCACCCGGAGAGGATGGACAGCCACTCAAAATCAATGGTCGTAGCGGTCATAGATCGAGCCCTCCCCTCCAGCGGAATTGATGGTCGAGGGCAACATGACCTCCTCGTTTTTCACGCGTCCGAACACGCTGGCAAAAACATCCATGAGCTTGGTGCTTTGCGCCGCGTCCAGTTCGGCCTGGCGCGCATACTCGTCCAACCCCGACGGGAACACCTGGCGTGCGCCGTTGACGGCCCCGCGCAACCCGCTGGCGTTGGGCATGTTCGCCCCAAAGGTGCGGTTCCACGTGTCGGAAAACCGGTCCAAGCCGTCCATGCCCATGAACAGCAATCGCGCCAGCACCAGGGCAACCACGACGTTGACGACAAGCCGCTTCGTCAGTCTGAATCCAATGAACATCTCTCCCCCTTTGCATTTCGTTGGTCGGTGTCAGACGCACGCATCACGAACGTCATACATCTGGGATACACCGACACGCGAAACCCACAAGGGGGTTATTTTGACTAAAGCTAAAAATTGGGAGAAAAGCCCGATCACGCTGCAGGCGCGGCTGCACTTGCCCGTCAGCCGGCGCTCGACTGGGGCAATGCTTTGAATGGTCCGAGTGACCAAATTGGCAGGGCTAAATCGGGCCCAAGTCTTTGACCACCGCCTGGCCAGGCTTCAAAAAGCCCAATAGCAACCGTCCGCCAGCGACGGTCCGCCCCA
This sequence comes from Stenotrophomonas sp. GD03654, assembly GCF_029845105.1. Taxonomy (NCBI): domain Bacteria; kingdom Pseudomonadati; phylum Pseudomonadota; class Gammaproteobacteria; order Lysobacterales; family Lysobacteraceae; genus Stenotrophomonas; species Stenotrophomonas sp. GD03654. The sequence continues at coordinate 33,445 of NZ_JAOCLC010000008.1, forward strand.
TGCTGGCGTTGAGGTATCGAGCCTGGAGCTGCGCTGCCACCAGCAGGTCCTGGGTGGCCATGCTGGCGATCGCCGGGCTCACGGCCTATTGCTGTACAGTTCAGACGCAGATGCATGGTTGTTCGATCGAGGCTTGCAAGCCAGTGGAGCTGGGGCTGAAGTTCATGGAAAGCTTGCCGATAAATCTGTAACAAGGTAAATGAGGCGAGAAGCCAAGCGAAGCGATGGCGCGTTTCAGATCGGGGGTTGCTTTGAGCGTTCGAGAAAATCGGCGTCGCTACGTCTTGACCGTAATAGGAGCCACGGCGGTGTGCCTCTTGGCGATGCTCGCGGTCGCCCAAGCCATCCTCTACGTGCGTGACAAGGAAGGGGCGGAGGCAGTGGCGGAAGCCGCGGTGACGCGCGCGGAGGCCATATCTCGTAACCGGCGCGTAGCGGCCGAACAAGCCTCTCGCATCGGACAGCCGCCTTGCTCCGACACCGACATCGACTCACTAAAGGAGATCGCGTTCCGCTCCATCTACATGAGCGACATCGGTCGCATCCGAGACGGACGCCTTGTCTGCAGCGCTCTCTGGGGGCGCTCGCGCCCCTACACCCTCCCCGCCCCACGCTTCTCCAGCGGCGCTGTCCGGCTTTGGCACGCGTCGGATCTCGTTGGCTCCCCCTACACCGGGTCCAATCTGATCGCCCAAGGCGACACGTTCACCGTGTCCTCCCCGTCTGCCTTCGAGAGCTTGGACCCTGCGCGCAGCAGCTCCATCAGCATCGAAACGAAGGACCGATCGTTTACATTCCGCACCTTGTCCCCGACCAGCCGCGTCGGCACCCCGTCTCTCGTCCAAGCTCAACATTGCAGCCGGGTGGCCGACGTTTGCGCGTTCGTTACCAGCCCTAGGCACGTGGTGTCCGAACTGCCCTCGGCGTTGCTCACCACCATCCTGGCAGCGGGTGCCTCGGTAGGGCTGTTGCTCGCGTTCTTGCTGATCAAACACCAAATCACGGCTCGGCAAACCATCCAGCAACGGTTGGTGCTTGCACTGAAGCGCAGCGAGATCGAACTGGCCTACCAGCCACTGCGTCGAATTGGCACGCGGGAGCTCGTGGGATTTGAAGCGCTCAGCCGCTGGCGCCCGCCGGGAGACGATGAAATCCCGCCGGCCATCTTCGTGCCCATTGCCCACCGATTCGGCCTGAGTCCTGATCTTTTTCGATACGTGCTGGCCCGTGCCATGAATGATCTCGCCCCCGCGCTGAGGGAGCATAGGAACCTCTACGTAAGCATCAATGCCGAGCCCGTGGACATGGCCCAAGAGTGCGTCGTTCGCTACATCGGCAGCGTCACCAACGATTTTGGCGTGTTGCCAGAGCAAATTCGCATCGAGATCACCGAGCGGGAAGAACTCGTGTCCGCTGCCGCAAAGAGCAACATGCAGGCCCTCTCAGTTCTGGGATACCGGTTCTTGATCGACGACTTCGGGACCGGCAGCGCCAACTTCTCCCACCTCGCCCAATCGCCATTTCGAGGAATCAAGATCGATCGCATGTTCGTGGCCGCTATCAACGAGGACTCCCCCCTGCGGCCCGTTTTGCCAGGGATGTATCGCATCGCACGTGAGCTTGGGCTGGATGTCATCGCAGAAGGCGTCGAATCAGAGGCGCAAGATTTGCTGCTCTACCGGATTGCTCCAGAGGCTATTGGCCAAGGGTGGCACTATGGCTGCCCTCTCTCAACCAAAGACGCGCTTGCCGCCATCCAAGTTGGGTAGCCCTCGCGCACGGGTCGACCCGAGCGCGTTCACTGGCGCTTGACGTTCGCCCTAGCAAGATGTCCGTGCGTCCGATGGACGCGACAATCGTGAAAATTTCCGCTATGGCGCTGACCCCAGTTGGCGCCGCCGAACCCAACGGGGTGACTCCCCCTCCCCTAGGTGACGCCCCGGCAGTTCAGGGCATCGTCGTGATCGGCCCCCCTAGCAGGCGGCCTCTTTAGGGCAACGCGCGACACACACCCTCAGCAGTGGTCGCAACCGACTGGCCGCCGGTCTGGCCTTTTGCTGGTTAACGAACTGGCTCAGGGCTTTCCAACAGCGCCGCTCGGTTACTTCCCTGTGCCTAAGGCTGTCGCCGTGCAGCCCGCCTCTTTATCATGCTCCTGCGACGGCAATAGAGGGATCGGACAGCGGTATCTGGCGTGCGGACTGCGCGGACGACCCCGTAGATGAATTCTTCAGAATCCAATTGTCTCATCTGGTTCCGGTGGGGTTGTCGCGGTGCATCATATGCATTCCGCTCTGTTCAGCTTTTTGTTCATCTTCATGCCCAACATTGGACGTTTCTTCATCGATCAGATTGAGGGTGTGCGGCGGGCCGACGGCTCGCTCTTGCAGGTCACGCGGATCAGTTGCGCTTGTCTGGAATGCGGCCGCCAACTGCGATTGGTTCCAGGGCATGGCCTGCTGGACTTGGACGGCGCCGCCGTGCTCACTTGCCCGCTCTGTGACAACCGCTAGGCGGTGGCACGCGCGAGGTTGGAAAAGCTTTGCCCCCAACCTAACCACCCGCGCATGGCGAGTCTTGATTGAAGAGTGGACCGCTGTGTGCTGGCCCGAAAGGGCCGATTGACGGTGCAGTCAAGCGGAACGCTCACCGGTTTCCAACGCTTGAGCTTGGGGCCACCCTGCTGCCAGACCGCGATTCGGTGGCCAGCCAATGGAGGAGGGGTATGCACAAGGCTGAGACGGAGGCGTTGGTCAAGTTGGAGCTCCGCCTGAGCGAGTGCGAGAGGCGCCTGCCCAACGCTGAGGGCGAAACCAATGCCTTGGAGTATGCGGTCAGGGCTTTGGTGGCCAGTTCTGCCAATCCCACCGCGGTGCGCCTTGCATGGGCCCACCTGATGCCCATGATCGTCGACATCCATGTGCCTCCCCAGCCAACGCTCCAATGCGGACTTTCTGCTTGGCTTGCGTCATGGACTGAGGTCCGTGGCCGAGCAAATCGACGCTTTGCCCTGCCCCCTAGAGACCTCCCAGATCGAGAACGGTTGCTTGGCCCTTTGAGAGAATTGCTGCCAACAGACGACCGCCCGCTAATGGCCGCTCGCTGTCGCCATTGAGGTAAGCGGCTTGCAAGCGTCCTGCTGCCATCAACTCCGCCCGTCCCATGCCTGCTGGCTGATTCCGCAAGGGCTCTCCTGGCGACGCCAAGCCTCCCACCAGCGCTTGGACCACGGCGGGACGGCCATCTTCGGACTTTGCATAAGCGGTGGCAACCATGCGCTGGGCGTGCGCCGACCAGCCGCCCAAAACCAACTCGGTGTGCATAGCGCTGATGGGTATGCCAGCGGCTGCCGCCGCGCTCACGTAGTTTGGCCAGAGGCGATCAATCACGCCGCCAAGCTCGCCGGACAGCCGCTCTATCGTGAAGTCTGCTCGAAAACTGGCTTGGAGACAGAGCTCGTAGATTCTTAGGAAGAACTGGGCCGACCCACGCGTGGCCAAGACGGCGTTGTGCTGAGGCAGCAGAAGCAACTTGGCGCCCTCTGAGTGCGCCCCGGTTTGAGCATCTTGCGCAAGGGTATCGACGGTCACAGCCAAGTGATCGGCACTCAGCAACACGTTCAAAATGCTCATCTGCCGTCCTTGGGATCCATTCAGTCGATTGAACCTTCCAAAGCCAATTCAGCCATTGGGGTTGTTGAGAATCTCAGACGCAATCCGCTCTCCCGCGTCCAACGCATGGAGGCACGACGACGCTTTGATGCTCAAATCCGAGCGCCCTCCCACGCCGTGGACCTCGACAGCGAGAAGAACCCAACGGCTTTCACTGAGCCGCCAGATCTCGGAGGTGTAAACGTGCTCTCCCAGCGACAAGGTGACCCGTTCTAAATCTTTGCCCGGCTTGGAAGTACCCATGGCCCTCGAACCCTGACTGTTCAAAAGCAGTGTGCACGCGAACGCCGCTGGCCTCAACTGATCGCCTTCCTGCGACGCGGGGAGTCACACTCAAGCGAAATGCCCCCCGATGGATCAGACCCAGTCCTCATTGGATGCCGGCGATGTGACCGTGACCTGCCCAACCTGGGGTGGCCGTCATGGCGTTGAAAGGGCGGGACATAGTGAGGGGGCCGCGCCCACCGCGTTCGGGGCATCTCCGGCCGACTCCACCGCTGAAATGGGCCCGATCTGCAGCAGAGCCAAGGCCGCCAAGCACGCCTGCCGACTGGCGAACGTCTCCCGGGGAGCCATCAAAACATGCCCGCGTGGCGCCACCAGCCGCCAGCGCCAACCTTCCGCCCCGGTGATCCCGGCCCAAAATCCCACCCGGTGGTATACCTCAACGTACATAGCTGCCTTGCGTGATCAATCTGCGATGCTAGCGCGATCGAACCGAGCTCGGCCTATCTTCCGGCCGGGCGTTTAACTCGTCTTTTGAACAACGCGCTCAGGCGTGCGTCGCTAGAGCCTGCTCCGGCCCCGGGACGCCCCGGCTCACAGGCTCATCCAGCAGGTTTGAGCCCCCAGGACGTCCGGGAAGAGACCGCAACAATTGACTCACCCTGTGGACGCTTCCTCCCCTACCCCCCTCCGCACCCAGCACGTAGAGAACCCGCCCCTCAAACTGGGCGGATACCAGCTCAAGCCCCTCCACGTCTGCCAACTTCTTCGTCAGAAGAGCTCGCCACGACGCGGGCGGTTCGGATTCAAATTCGACGATCACCGCGGTATCACCGCACTCCAGCGGCATGATTTCGACGCGAAGGGCGTGGGGCGACGCTGCCGGCAAATCGGGGGCGGATCGGGCCATAGTGGGAGTGTCCAGGCGGGAGGGGTGGGGATTGAGTATCCAGCCCTCGCGGCAAAACCGCGTCAAGGCGCGACGGCGCCCTCGCCTTCCCGTGATTGCCGTCATCACAGGGATGCACCAGCGCTTTACTCCCAGTCCTGCATGATTCCTCGAATTTTTGATCAACCAGGTTTGCTATGACTGCCTCTCGTACCCTCGCATCCTTCTTGTAGAGCACGACGTCGCCATCCGCGAATCGATGCAGGACGTTCTCAAAGACAGCGGCTATGACATCACTGCGGTCGGAGACGCTGAAGCGGCTGTGGAGCGCTTGGCGCAGCAACCCGCCTTCGATCTCCTCATCTCCGACGTGGGCCTGCCGGGGATGAACGGGCACGATCTCGCCAAGCACGCCATGGCACGCCACCCTTCCGTGACGGTCCTGCTGGTCACCGGTCACGGGGGCGTTTCCGGCGCAGACCCACACTTCCTCGAAAACGACGTTATGCTGCTCAAGAAGCTTTCACGCTGCTGGAGTTGCTGGGAACGGTTCGTTCGACGCTTTGACGGCTTCCAGCAACAACTCGGTCACTCTTCTTTCCAACTCCCCCGCGGCGAACGGCTTGGTGAGTATCTCCATGCCAGACTCAAGCTGGCCGGCTCCTACCGCGACGCTTGCTGCATAGCCGGTGATGAATAACACCGGCGTGTCGGACGGCGCTGCCGGCCCGCGTCCGCCACCTGCCGCCCATTGAGCGAGCCCGTCAGGCCCACGTCCGTAATCAGCAAATCAAAGTGCTTTTCGCTGGCATGCACAGTGAGGGCGTCGCTGCCGTTTGCAGCCGCCTTCACGCGGTGGCCCAAACTGCTCAGCACCTCTTTCACCAGCGTGCGCATGGCGGTCTCGTCTTCTACCAGAAGGACCGAGCGACCAGGCGACGCTGGGGGAAGCGCGGGCGTTTCCTGGATTCGGTCATCGGTATCAGCCGTGCTTTGCGGCAAATAAAGGTGCATCGTGGTTCCCACCCCAGGGATGGAGTCAACCGCCACCTGACCGCCGGATTGGCGCGTGAATACGTAGATCGGCAAGCCCCACCCCGTGCCCTACCCGATCGGCTTGGTCGTGAAGAAGGGCTCGAACACCTTTTCAACAACGCTCGCGTCCATGCCGGTTCCCGTGTCTCGGACCGACAAGCGAACATAGGGTCCAGGCGTCAGCACCAAACGCTCCGCCAGTCCGCCATCGACGTGTGAGAGCTCGGCCTCAATCGAGATGCGCCCTCCATCCGGCGTCGCATCGCGCTCGTTGATGCAAAGGTTGAGAAGGGCGTTTTCCAGCTGCGGAGCATCCACCCGCACGACGTCCTCCACTTGATCCGACCGCGTCTCGATCTCAATGGAGGGCCCGATGGAGCGGGCCAGGATGTGGAGCGTCCTGTTCACCATGGCCGACACGTGGATGGCCGACGGTGCCAACGTCTGCCGGCGAAAGAACGCCAACAGTCGTTGGGTTAACGCTGCAGCTCGGTCGGCCCCCGTTCGAGCCATCTCCACGTAGCGACCCAGGTCCTCCAAACGGCCTTGGCCAACGCGCATCTCCAACAGCTCCAAGCCCATGGAGACCCCGGTGAGCATGTTGTTGAAGTCGTGGGCAATGCCGCTGGCCAGTTGGCCGGGGGACTCCATCTTCTGGCCCTGTCTCAGCCGTTCCTCCATCGCCATCAGTTCGTCAGTGCCGGCCTGCACCCGCTCTTCAAGCGTTGCGGTCAACTGCTGCAAACGCTCTTGAGCCACGCGGCGATCGGTGATGCCGGAGGCTGCACCGAACCACTCGCTCACGTTGCCTTCGCTGTCCATCAACGGGACTGCCCGCAACTGTATCCAGCGGACGGAGCCGTCTGGCAACAAGGCGCGGTGTTCTACCTCCAACGGCGACGCCAACTCCGCGGCATGAGCAATGGCCAATTCCACCGCGGGCCTGTCCTCGGGGTGGATCAGCTGTTGACGCCAGTTGCCCCCAGTGGCCTTGAGCTCGGCCATGTCCCCTTGGCGATAAATCTGCTCCTGCTGCCAATCGGGGGAGATTGAGTAACGCGACTGGGTGGCCGCGGCCACAAGTGCCCCCAGGGGCCGCTCGCTTGCGCCTAGGATTGGCACAATTGGCGCAATGGAAGCGTGCTGGCCTTGCGTTGAGCCTTTCCATCAACCTCTCCGCTCGGAATGTCGCGCGGCAAGGAATGGCCGATGAACTCGTGGCCAAAATCCACGCGCAGGGGTTGGATTGCCAGGACGTGGAGGTCGAGATCACCGAGGGAGAATGGCTGCGGGTCAACTCGCTGCCGGGCGAGCAACTCAAGCGGATGGCCTCGTCAGGCATTCGGCTCGGGGTGGATGACTTCGGCAGCGGCTACAGCAATTTCGGGTACCTGACCGAGTTGCCCATTCACACGCTCAAGCTCGACAAGTCGCTGATAGACGATATTTCCGAAGACCAACGCGCATTGCTCAAGGTCCAAGCGATCGTCGGTCTGGCCCATGATCTGGGCTACTCGACCGTCGCTGAAGGAGCCGAGACGAACGGTCAGGTCGCCAAGCTCCAAGGCCTTGGGTGTGACGAAATTCAAGGTTTCGCGCTTTCCAGACCCATCAGCGCCATTGAGTTGGCCGAGCTCCTTGCGCCCTGACCCGAGGGAGTTTGATACTCGGTCTTCCAGCCGACGAACCGTCCCGGATGGAAGCACGCGGAAGGATCCTGCAGCGTGCGTATCGCTTTCAGGAAGTCTGCGAGATCGCTGAGGCCGCTGACTGCCTCTGGCCTATTTCAGGACCCTACCCGTGGCTAATACCGGCTTTTATTTTGCTTCGCTTTGTCAATGGAGAACTGACCTCCGACGGCGCTCTGGCGCGTCTGCATGCTGTTGAGGCCACTTGTAGCAGCTGTGGTCTCACCTCGCTGCTAGCACCGGGCGAGGGCCTGACGGACTTGGAAGGCGCCGGTGTGATGGTGTGCCCACACTGCCAGAACCACCAAGCGGTGAGCCGGATGAGGTTGGAAGAGTTCATGAAGCGAATGGCCGGCACGAACGCTACAGCCACCGCTAACCCATCGTCTTCGGACGACGGGCAGGTCTTGTCAGAGTGAGGCCCTTGGCCTGCCAATCTGAACGCCTCGGATTTCTTAGGGCATGAATTGCCACGGTGGACACATTAAGGGCATGATGCGATCGCCCTTTGGTCTTTGCCCACAGAAACCATGACCGTTCCCCTGCCTTATGATCCATTTCTGCAGGCCTCATCAGAGCCATTGCTGGAGCTGGTGATTGTGCGTGTGGGCTGCGATTTGTTCGGTGTGGATGTCGAGTCGGCCGTGGAAATACGCGGACCAGAGACGCTGACCCGAACCCGGGACCGCCAGTTTGTAGTCTCGATCAGAGGGCAAGACGTCCCTGTGGTTGATCTGGGCTTGATCACCGGAGGCGATGCAGTCGGGACGGGTTGTCCAGCAATGCTGTTGGTTCAATCCGCGGTTCAGCTGTTCGCCCTTGCAGTGGACGAAGTCTTGGTCATCGAGAGCCTGTCTGCCTGGCGTGCCGAGCCTGCCGCTCACAGCGACCGATTCGCTGAGCTCTGCCCGCAGGGCGTGCAGCTGGGAAACGGCAAACGCGTCGCCGTCATTGACCCTGGTCGTGCCCTATCCATTCAGCAACGGCTGGAGATCGATTCAGGTTGATTGCCCAATGCTGCACGGTGCTGCCGCTTTCAGTTGCAACCGATTCGCGCGCGTTCCAAGTTCCACGCTTTGCGGTAATCTCTGGCTGACACCGCGATTCCGTGCATGAGGCGCTCGATGGAGAAATTCGACGGAGCAACGTGGTTCCCACTGGACAGGTTTGAAGTCGGCATTGACGCCGAAACAGCAGTGGTTGCACTCGGGCTTTACCAAGTTCGCAACGCGGCCGGTGACTCGACCATGTGCGGCTCGACGATGACTCCGACGCAAGCGGAGCGAACTGGCAATGCCCTTTTGATCGCCGCCAACCGTGCTCGCCTGACGATCCCGGGCTCAAGCAGCAGCCACTGATCCTCTTCTGTGTTGATGTGCCTGCTCGCGGAGGGCTTGGTGAACGACGAGGTCAGGGACGCATTTTTGCGTCTTCAAGAAGCAATGAATCGCATGCATATACGTGTTGCGGCGCTGGAAGCGGCCACAGTGCTCCTGCTTCGCACGAACGCCGGCAACGCCAACGTCGCAGACGAGTTTGAGCGCAGCATTCGGCACTACCTCCAAGGGATGGACCAGCACCGGGACCATGTCTTCGCGTTCGAGGAGATCGTCGAGCCATGGCTGGGCATCCTGAGGGAACCATTGGCTGGCATTCCCCCGTCTCCGAGCCGCTGAACTGCCAAAGCGGAGCGGCCATCGGGCGGCCGTAACCTCGGCCAATGCCATTGCCGCCTCGCCGCCTCACGGCGCAAGGCGCCGAGCTTTCGGCGCGCTTGCGGGTCTGAGGCCGCCATCCAGGCGGCCTCACCCACGGTGACTTCAGCGGCAACTTCGGTCAACCATGCCCTGCGAGCGACCATGCGTTCGCACTGGCCTTGGAAGGGCGGTTAGAACTCCTGCCAGTGCGCTGCGTCCGCAGATACCTGCCGTGCGGGACGAGCTGGCAATGCCTTCGGCGGGGTTGGCTTGCCCGCGTAGGCGGTTTGAGAAAGGCGGGAGCCGTCCACAGCACCTGGCTTGGTCAAGCTTGCACTGGCCGTGGCTGGCGTCTTTCCCTGCGCGCGTTCATTCACCTTGAAGACCGCGACGGCGGTTGCCAGCTGTACCGACTGGTCTTCCATGGATCGGGCAGCGGCGGTCGCTTCTTCCACCAACGCGGCGTTCTGCTGGGTCGTTTCGTCCATCTGAGAAACAGCCTGGTTCACTTGCTCGATGCCCGACGCCTGCTCCTGAGAGGCGGCAGATATCTCACCAATGACGTTGGACACGCGCTCAACCGAGCTGACAATCTCAGACATCGTCTGGCCAGCCTGGTCAACCAGCGCCGATCCTTGAGCGACCTTGGCCACAGAGTCCTCGATTAGCCCCTTGATCTCCTTGGCTGCAGAGGCAGAGCACTGTGCCAACGTGCGCACCTCGGAGGCCACCACGGCGAACCCTCGACCCTGGTCCCCGGCTCGAGCCGCCTCCACGGCCGCATTGAGTGCGAGGATGTTGGTCTGGAAAGCAATGCCATCGATCACGGAGATGATGTCCCCGATGCGGCGCGACGAGGCTTCGATACCCCCCATCGTCTCCACTACTTTCCCGACCACTCCACCGCCCTGCCCGGCCACGCGCGAGGCCCCACTCTGGCCAACTCGCTGGCCTGGCGTGCATGCTCGGCGTTTTGGCGCACGGTGGAGGTAAGCTCCTCCATGGACGCCGCCGTCTCTTCCAAGTTGGCCGCTTGTTGTTCGGTGCGTCGCGACAAGTCGCCATTGCCCGCGGCAATTTCCGTCGACGCGGTATTGATTGCCGTGGATGCCTGCTGGATGCGGGAGACGATATCGGTCAGCTGAGCCACGGTCGCGTTAGCGTCTTCGCTCATCGTCGCAAAGACGCCGCGGAAGTCGCCTTCCATGCGGTGGGTCAAGTCGCCAGAGGCAATGGCCTGAAGCAAGGTGGAGACGGCGCTGAGGCTGTGGTCAGCTGTCTCCATCAGACGGTTGAGGTCCGAAACCATCAATTCAAAGTCGTGCTGGAACGCAGACGTGTTACCGCGGGCGGAGAAGTCGCCGTCGGCAGCCGACACTGCCAACCGCTTGATCTCCGTGTTGATCGCCAGCAGACTTGCTTTGGCAGCGTCCATCGATTCGTGGAGCACGCCCGGGAGCCGGGCAGGCGTCGCGCGTCACGCCGCAGGTCACCGGCCGCATACTCGTTGAGCACTTGGATGGCATCCAGGATGGCCTCAAGGTGCTCGAACACCATTGTGTTCATGCCCTTGGCCAGCTCGCCGTAGACACCGGGCAGGTCCTCCGGAATCCGGTGCGAGATGTCTTCGGCCTCGTGAAGCTTGACCATGACCTTGGTGTCGTTCGAAAAACGCTCCAAGGTGGCAACCATTTGACGGAGGCAGAGCAGCATCTGGCGCGCCTCATCGCGGCTCTGGTAGTCGGTTCGCACGTTGAGGTCGCCATTGGCCACGCTGCGGATAGCGGGCAACGCCTCACCAATGGGCCGGGTGACCGAACGGCTGATCGCCCACCCCAGCACGCTTGCGACCAAGTACAGCACCGCCAAGACCAAGCCTGTGATCGACATCAGGTTGTTGAGGCTTGCTGCGTTGGTTGCGAGTTCAGCCTTCATGCCGCGAAGGTTGTATTCGCTGACTTTCTCCATGGCGTCGAACAGCGCCACGCGCTTTGCCCTGGATTCTGTCACCGAGATCGTCTGCGCGGCCTCGGCATCGCCAGCGAGGAGCGCAGCGTGAAGCTGATCGTGGATGACAAAGTAATCGCTCAACGCAGCGCTGACCGGCTTGAACAACGCGGCATCTTCGCCATCGGCGAAGGACCGCAGGTATTGCTTCACCAGCTCGTTGATCTTGGCCTTGCCCGCCACGATCCGCTGTTCGTATTGCTTGACGGCCTCAGCGGAAGTGGCTTCGCTGACCTGGGAGGTTTCGTAGATGCGGAGATCGCCGAACTGCGCACGCATCTCTCCGATGGCATAGCTGCCAGGCGCCCAGACGGACTCAATCCTGGACAACTCCTGCTTCGAATGTGACGCGCGGACAATAGTGAAGATGCCCAACGCCAAGGTCATGCTGGTCGTTATGGCGAATGCCAGCATCAGTTTTTTGGAGATGCTTCCGACGTGGCTTCTTCGGCGCACAGGAAGAACACGGCGTCGCCGTGGCTTGAAGCACTCAACGCGCTATGAATGGAGATAAGCGCGGCGAAAGGAGACCTGACGAAGGCCTCCTGGTAACTGTGGCCTTTGATCTCGCTCGCCGTGGCCAACAGCGCGCTTGGCCTGCTCCGCTCGATCAGAAAGCGGCCGATTGCTGGAGTCGGGAAATCCAATGGCGAACGACGTATTCAGGAGCCAGTTCTTGAACGCTGTCTGCAGGACAACGATCTGGTCGCCGTCTTGAAAGTGACGGTGCTGAACGACAGTGCTTCTGATGATGCAAGTAGCGCGCATTGATGGGCAGCAGCGACGTTCGCTTCCAGCGTATCCACTGTAAAGAGGAAGGCTTGCGGTCCAATGCACTCCAAAGGGCGGATGCATGTTGCCAGTCAGCTAGCGCACGTGCGCGCCTGCCGGTTCGCCTCTGCAATCTTTGCCAAGCGCCTCGATCCAGGAAGCGATCTGTTTGACGCCGTAGGGCTTGGACAAAACACCCCGATCCCGGTGCCGGCTGATCACATCGTTCGGATGAAGCGTGGAGGTAAAGAAGAAAGCGATGCCATCGCGCCGAAGTTCGTCTGCCAACTTGTATGCACTGCGCCGGGCGTCAGGGCTGGCGGGCACATCCAGAATGACGACGTCGACGTGCCCCGCTTGCGCTGCGCGCAAGGCTCCTGAGCTGCATTCCAAGCATTCGACGTCATAGCCGAGCTCTCTTAGTTCGACTCCAACCACCTCACAGATGGAGGTTTCAATGTCCACGAAGAGAACGTTCATGTGGATTGCCGTTCCACAAGGTCGGGTCAAATTTTCCACACGGTCAGCAGCTGGTTCAAGCTAGTTGGGACGACTTCTGCTTTCGGCAGACGGAATCTGCTCAGCTTTGCCAACGCTTCATCGGGAGCGCGAGAGGAGCTCCCAGCATCCTTCCGCCGGGTGACAGACCAGTCGCCACGATGTTCATTTCGCCTCCCCTTCGCTGAGTGGTTTCGAGAGGGGCCCCACGTAGACTGAGGCAGACGGCCCTCCCGTGAAGCGCACAAGGAGATCCATCGCCGTTGCATTCATTGCGTCCGCATCGCCCCGCTGAGAGAAGCTGGCCCAGTCTGCCATCGCGATGCTCTGCAGCTGGCCCTCCTTGGCCAAAAACAGCCGCATAGGCCACCGCGGCAGCCGACGTTGCGAGACACGCCCGCGTGCCAACTCGATGAAGTTCAGGTGGCTGCGCGCTTCGGATGCCCTGGCGTAGGCAACGCGAAGGCCATCCGGTGGACCCTCCAGGTAGGACAGGAACCGGGCCCCGTCGTACAAGGTCACCCCGGTCACGCCGGCCTGTCTGTTGAACCGCTCCGCGTCGGCTATCAACTCAACCAGCCGCCCAAGGCTAAGGTAGGGGCTGGCCTCACTCACAAAAACCACCGCACGGTTTGGCATGACATGCTCCAATGACTGCTTCAGACCAAAAAAACTGCCGGGTCGTGGAGAGCGACACGCGCTACTCGGCACCCTTCGATTTTGCCTTCCAAGCGCCGGTTTCCAAGTCCTTCCGCAGCACCCAATCCTTAGCGGGAATCTTTGCACCACGGGCGGTCAGGTAGCTCGGCATGGAAAGAATGATCTCACCGTCTTGAACCAGACAATTGGTCGAAAGGACCACGCCATCGCTGAGCTCGACCAAGCACGTGGTTCCCTCGCCCGATTCGGCCTGCTCTCCGTTCAGGGTCGCTGCGGCCCCAGGGTAGATGTGGCTGTGAGTGAATTCCAACCGCATGGCAGGCCCCTATCGACTGTGCCAAATTGCCAACGCCCGTGCTTCCGCTTGTCCGATCTCAACCGCGGGACCTACAGGCAAGTCCGCTACCCCGTCATCGCGGGATGTCATTCATCCGACTGTTGACCAATTCGGCAAGCCGTTCCATTCCCGTTTCAGGCACGAACTTCCCACCGAAGCGCTGGGAGAAGTTAACCCAGTCCGACCTCATCAACCCTTTCATCTCGGCCTCCGACACTGGCAGGAAGAGCAACGCATGCGCAGGGAACCGCAACTGCTGGATGGAGCCCCGCGCCAGCTCAACGATTTCGGTATGCAGGGTGAAGGACTGGGTGTAAACGGAGCTCGCAGCCACCGCACTCGCTGTGCCTTCCAAATACGTTAAAAACCTGCTGCCGTCGAAGCATACAACTGCACGCGAGCCGCACTTGGCATTGAACTCTCGGCCTGCACGCATGACTTCGGGCAAGCGCTCCTCACCAATCTCTTCCACAGCCGCGCTTACGAACACCACCGCACACTTAGACATTACGGGCTACCTTTCACTCGGCACCAGTGCAAGCCGGCCAACGTGGATCAGCTGTGTACAAAACGCAGGCCAGCTTGAATTTCAGTTTTCAGTTGCGCTATTCCTGAACCTTTAAGAGTGCTCCATGGCTAGCCCCGTCCCCGACTCAAGTTGGCTGCAAGAGCGATGACCTCGCTAGGGATCACGGCCCCGAGGTGCGCGAGAACCGCGGCTTTCGTCCCTCTTGTGGCTCCGTGGGCGGCGCGAACTGCGAGCTACGAACGATGGACAGGATCAGTATCCGACAGCGGCAGCGGTGAGAGCAACGCCTGCGCGCCGCCCGTCATTTCGGCCGTCCGGGTAGATGGGCTCACCGCACCACAAACGGCCGATCTGTAAGCGAAACAAACCGAGCGGGTTGTGTAGGGCTTAAATCCTTTGGCGGCCCGCCAGGCTCAGCCGAAGCGATCATTGCTCCGCCGATTCAGGCCCCCGGTGCACGCGAGACAGACGCCAGCGACCGTGCGACTTGAAATAGCCGGTGTCGCCCGTAAACGAATAGCGGACTCCGGCCCAAATCGATGTCGCTACGGAGCTGTGCCAATCGCGAGCCTTCCGGTAGGCGTAGTGAAACGAACGCATCATCTCGCTCTCCTACGGCGCAACCATTTCCGGCAGGACGGCGGCTTGAAGAGCGCGATCACAAGCTGGAGCAGCGCCAGACCAGTTGCGCAGGCCAAGATAACCATAGCAAGACGCAAAAGTAGTTCCATGATGGGATCCTACAGGCCCGCGGGTGGCAGCAAGTCAAGGCGCCCGGGCCATTGGCGCTCAGCAATCTCCTGTTCGCTTGGAGTGAAGATCGCCATAACCGCGTGACAGTGGCGTGAAAGTCGTGTGGCGATCGCAAGTAGCTGGCGCATAGCGAGCTGCCGTCCGGACGCAGGTTGGCCCCCGTGTGCGCAGCCATGACCGCAGCCCCCAACAGGTGCACCTGGGTGCGCCCGTTGTCCTGCCACCCTTTGGGCAGCGATTCAATGGCCACCAAGGCTTCTTGCCCTGACAGGCATTGGATGCAGGTCAGGTAGGGCCATTAGGCACACTTCCTCGCGCAAGCGCCTGCCTGCGGGCTTCTCGTCCAATCGCCCCTCGGCACTGTCCAGCAGCACGTGGGCGGCCGCGATGGCGTTGCCTTGCGGCGAGAGCCGGCTCTTCTTCTTGGGGAATAGGCCGCGCATGATCAGGCCTTCTTGCTGGCCTTCTTGGCGACGGCATTCTTCGCAAGTTTCTTGACGGCCTTCTGGGCGGCCTTCTTCACCGGCTTGCCCGCCTTCTTGGCCACCCTGGCGGGAGCTTTCTTCACCGTCCCATCAGCCGACGGGAACTTCGCTCCGGGGTTGGCCTGAGCCCACGCCTTGCCCTCGGTGGACTTGGCCCACGCGGTGAAGACCTTGGGGGCCAAACCCCGACCGGCCCACGTCTCACCGGTTGGGAGGCGATACTTCGGCGCCACCTTGCCAAGCTTGCGGCCCTTTCGGGGTCCCGGGGCAGCCTTGGCGGCACGCGCCGGCTTGGCGTCGATCGTTTCCCCGATGAGCTTGGCCACCTGCCGCCGCTGGGCCGGACTGAGGACCTTCGCATACTTCTGCAGGACCGCCAGGGCTTTGGGCACCTCGCCGTCGCGCTTTTCGACCAGCTTCTTCTGGGCTTCGAGCTGTTTGATTTCGGCGTTGAGGGATTTCAGGGTGGTCAGGGCCAAAGGAGCGCTCCGTTCGGGAATCCAACGGTTATAGCCCATCGCCCATCGCATGGCCACCCGACCGGGCGCCGGGCCAGCCCTTCTCTGCAAATGAAAACGCTGTGAGAGTTGCACCTCTCACAGCGTTGAAGCTTCCGTTGGCTGCTACATGAGTTGCCTCTCTTGCAGCAAAGACACTTCGGGATCAAGAAAACGATCCGAGAAATCAAGCTCCTTCACGGTTTACTCACAAACCCATGAAGGTTTAATCCACCAGGCCGGCTTTGCCGGCCTTCCTTGTGCAGCACCACCCCATTCATGGACAAGCGCTACAGTTTCAGGAAACCACGTTTTCGGGGCCTGTAAAGGGGCACCCCACTTCTCCACTAAAAAACTGCGACGAATTCCCGCAAATTTTTTGCGCGCTGAAACACCCCTGCCCTACGCCTTCCCGCCACCGTCAAAGGTCGGTGGGGCAGGCGCCGTCTCACCCAACACCTGAGCCAGGCCCATGTCGCGCAGCATGGTGACGATCTCGAGTTGCTTCTCCGCAACCCATTGCGGCCGGGTAGCCACTTCTTCCTCTGGCACCCGCTTTCCGGCGAGTTCCACGGTTTCGAGAGAAGCATGGAGCGCCATGGACGCGCTGAATCCCAGCAGGTCCACCACCTCGTCAGGGGACGTGTCGATGACGCCGGAACGACGGATCAGGGACTGGTAGCCATGGTGGACGTAGCCGTGCATCGTCTTTTGAGACTGCTCCCAGGTATCCAACAAATCCGTGTAACGCTTTTCACCGGAACGCTGGACCACCCTGCGGATCATATTCTCTGGGGTTGCAGTGTCATGGCCCTTCTGGAACCGCGCCAGCTCTTGGTCATCGGCCCATTGCAGCCACAGCCCGCGCACGAACGCCTCAAAGGCAGGCCGCATCAATGCCGTCGCAGAGCCCAACAACTCATGTTTGACCAGGAGCATGGCTGACGATTGGTGCTCGTGCACCACCGCGAAAGCCACGACCGCCATGTGGTCTGGCTCCGGCCCATGCAGGACCAATCCATAGAGTTGCTCCTCGTTCCAACGCCGCACGTGGTCGGCCCACTCCAGTGCCCGCTGCACGCGCGGCTCTTTCACCCAAACGGGCCATGCGTCCGGTGCTGCTCCGCCCTCAGGCATCGGTCTCCTCCCCGCTGGCCGGAACCGGACACAACGTTACCGAGGCGTCGAGCAGATCATTGGTTTGGTCAAAGGTGGTCATGGCCCATCTTGACACCCACCGCCCTGGGGCGCGATAACTCCCTTGCCGCGAGGGGAAATGCCCCCGGCGTATTGCCTGCTTAGCTCAAGGCAACAGGTTCCCGATTCGATCGCACAAGCGACGACGGGATGGTTTTTCCTGTCTTTTGAGATCTAAGCATGCCCAAACTCCAACGCTTGAGAACCGACGCTTTCCACGCCCAGAAGGGCCGCTGCTGCTATTGCAGCCTGCCGATGTGGAATGCCTCACCCGATGAACTAAAGCCGTTCGGCCTGCGCGCCAAAACGGCCGCGCCGCTTCGTTGCACCGCCGAGCACCTGGTCGCCCAGCAAGAGGGCGGCAAGGACGTGGCCGGCAACATCGCTGCCGCCTGCTGGCTCTGCAACACACGCCGGCACAAACGCAAATCGCCGCCCTCCCCCGAGGCCTACCATGCCTTCGTGCAGAAGCGCCTGGCGAAGGGGAAGTGGCACCCGCCGGTGGTGGCCAGACTACGTGTCAAAGCACTTGGAACGCCACCACCCGACGGATGAGTTCCGCCACGCTCACGTGCTGCCGCTGCGCCTCGCGGCGGACGCGGTCGGCCAGGTCTCGGGAAGCCCGGATAGGCGACAAGCGGTCGTCCCTGGGGCCGGCGACGGAAGAGCGCAGCAGCTGGGGGCGCGCGAGGTAGGCGGTGAGCCATTGGCGCACGGCTTCGCTCTCGCTCCCCCCGGCTGCTCTAGCGCGTGCGGCCAATGCCTGGCGCAAGGTTGAAGAAAGGGACACTTTCGGCAGCACGGCCGTCAAGGGAGGCTTGGGCGTCAGCGTCACAGCCTCTGCCTCGGTCGGCCCACAGGGGCTGGGCGGAAGAAGCGCTCCAATCGTTTGGTCTCCAGCAACGCTTCCATGAAGGCACCCATGGCGTGGGTGTAAGCGTCCTCGCTGGCCGCCAACCGCAAGCTCAGCGCAAGCCGTTCCCACTTTCCGTTCGGTGCGCATGCGATGGCGAACAACCAGTGGTGCGTCCAGTCATCCTCCAACCGATCGGATGCAACGAAGAGCACCCGGTGATCACGCTGGAACGGCAGGGACGACAGCGCATGGTCAACGGCGTGGCGGTGGGCAGCCTGTAGCCGTGCCCTCTCCTCGCCGTCGGCGTCCAGTAACGCCGCGAACCCTTTGGGCAGGCGCAACGAGACTCGGTAGCCCGCCGCACAGGTGTGGTGGTCTTCGCCTTCCCACAACCGCTGTTGCCCATCGAGCTCCTGGCCCATAGCAAAGCGCCGCATGGCGTCCTCGGTCACCGGCCCACCGGGCTTCAACTGGGTCAACCACGCACCACCCCAGCGCAACGCGGCCAAGGGCGCGTCCAGCAGTTCTGCGAAGGAAAACCCATCGGCGAACACGTCCTCCCGGCAGATGCATGTGAGTTGCAGGTTCATGGGATCAGCCTCATAGCTGCAGCTTGCTCGTCCGAACGGGCTCATCAGTGCCAGGGAGGGATACTTTCAAATGTGCGGCGGCCCGCTTCGCTTTCCATTCGTCGATGCCATTTCTGATCTCTGGCGACCCAGTGCTTGCCAAGGCATCCGGGTCTGCCCCAGCTTCGAGCAACACAGTGAGCAATGGAACATGTCTGTAGAGATCAGCCGAGTAGAGAGCCACCCACCCATCGTGCCGTTGAGAATTCGGATCAGCCCCCGCTGCACACAGCACGCGGCAGGCCTCGACCCATCCACGCCTCGCAGCCATGAGCAGCGGAGTCTCCTGATCTTCCTTGCGCCGAGCGTTCACGTCGGCGCCTTCTGCGATCAAATGCCTCAAGGCACCCAGAGCAGGTTCGCGTTCCCAGCTTTCAAGCAACCTAATGATCGGCGGCGTCCGCAAGTCGTCCCGCCATCGCCGGACCTTGCCCACAACCCAATTTCGAGGAAACCAGATAGGGGCCGTTAGGGTGTAGAGGAGGACGTCCTTTCGAGAAAGAAGCCCGCTTCCTTCGAATCCCATACCCATCTCCCATGGAATACGTTTGTATTCCTTCTCCCCCATGCAAACAGAGAGCGGCGCGGTGTCCAGTGCTTCGGGACGGCTAAACTCAGAATCTGCGGCCTCTGGCCGACAGATTCAAAAGCCCACGTCCTCCACCGACCTTGAAGGCGCCCATGCCCGTCTCTGATCCCCTCGCGTTCGACCTGCTGCGGGCGTTCGCGCAGTTGGAGTTTCGCCTCAAGAACGATCCAGGCTTTCTTCGCGCCGGTCCCTACCGAATGGCCCAGGTGAACTGGCCCGCGGTGGATGAGGCGGTGTCACGGCTGGACGATTCACTCTTCTTCGATCGGGTGTCGGACAGCACGCACGAGCAAATCCTCACACCTCCACGTGATCGCCCGATGGTCCAGGAGGTGGCGGTGATCAACGGCCTCAACCACGCTGTCTTCCAGCGCCTGCCCCTTCAGCAATCCAATGCCGGTGCATTGCTCGAAGCGGCACGCCGCGTGCGCAACAACCTCTTCCACGGGGGCAAGGAAGAGCCGCATTTGGGCGATGATGACGAATGGGCCGCCGCCGCACTGGACGTGGCCGAGTGCCTGCTTCACCTGCTGAACCATGGAACGCTCAGATCGGGATTGGCCCCGTGAAGGGATATGCCGCCTCCGGGGGACGGACGTAGGCACTGGAGAATCGAGGGGATGACTAGAGCGCGACGGGCGGGAAACGCTCTTCGTGTTCCGGATACAGGTCGATCATGAAGAACTCCCGGCGGAACCCTTCAAAGATTCCTGGGTCACGGATCATGGCCTCGATTTGCGCGTGCGTCCAAACAGCGCCATGTTCCGCAGCGCGGGCCTGGAGACGTTCAGCCTGCTGTCCCACGGCCTCGTCCGTCAGGTGGTGTTCCGCGTAGCCTTCCACGATCAATCGGTAGATGGTCTGCACACTCAACTGCCAGAACTCGTGGCCAGCTTGCGTTGCCCGAAGGGCACCCATGGCCCGCTCCGACGACCGGGTCATCAGCAGGGCTTGATAGAACGCAGACAGCGCCGTTTCCAGATCCCCGGCCGATATCTGCCGCTTGGGGGCCAAGAATGCCCAGAACGGCGCCCGATGCTCAGCACGAACAAAACTGGCGATGGCCCCGCCATGGCACGCGGCCACCACCGTGATGAGGTTCAAGCGCGTGGCCACGTTGAGGTTTACGAACGCCGGCTTTATGTCGTCCCACGTCAACCAAGACCCGTCAGCGAACTCCAGCCCACCCTCTCCACCGTGGCACTCGATGTGAAGCAACGGCACGTAGGGCTCCCTGGATGCTTGCTGAGCAAGCTGGGCCAACAGATCGAGAAAAGCCCCGCTGGAAGGAACACGAACGCTGGCGATGTGAGGAACGTCGCCGATCACCCGCGCCCAGTCTTGGGCATCCGCGAACAGGCGGGCTGCGGTGTTGAGTTGGCCTTCCGGGAGGGAATCCACGATGAGAATTTGGTTGAAAGTAGCGTTCATCGGCGCCTCCCCAGCCCCGGACTGCCACCTTGCACCACGGGGCTGCCACCTCGCCGCCGCCTCCCATCGTCCGGACCCAGCGCACGCTCTAGACGCTGCAGCGCTGTCTTGGGCGCTGGCCTGGCATCAATGGACGGTAGCTTGGCTATCTCAGCCTTGGTCATTTTGGCCGAGGGCTTGAACCGATTCTTGGGAAGCTCTGTCTTCCCCGTCACTTTTTTCTCAAGCGGCCTCGGTTTCGGTGCAGGCGGCGCTTCGTCGAGCATGCCAAGCTTGGCAGCCACCATGCGCAGTTTCGACGGTGAATTGGCCTTGCGGAGAAAAATGCGCGCACGGCGCTCCGCATAGGCACGCGACCACCCCATGCGTGTCATTCCCTCGACGATGATCGTTTCCAAGAACCTCTCTTGCGCTGGGGTCAGAACAATCGGCCCGTTGGGCTGCCCCTTCTTAGACGCCCGCTTTTTGGGGAAACGCCCAACAGGACCCTTCTTGCCCGAAGGCTGCGCCGACTTCGGCCTCCTTGCCGATCGAGGTGTCACCTATCCACCTCCGATTTGGCCGGCCGTGCTTGCGTGCGGTCCCGGTAGGTCTCGGTGACGAAGTCCACAAACGCCACGGCAGACGCCACCGCCAAGCGCGCATGCCGGGGCTGAAGCCCACGGTGCTTGCCGTCCTTGCCATGGCCGGTGCCGTAGAGGCGGCGAAGGTTGGCCAGGTTACCGGCGATTTGGTTCAGGTTGCTCAGGATGCGCTTGATGCACTCGGCCCCCTTGGCTTGGTCATCGATCCCTTCGGGCACCAGGTCCAAGCTCTTGGCCAGCTTCTTGGCCAAGTCGTTCATGTCGTCGCTCTTGCCTATCTCCACCCCCATCTTGCCCAGGATGGTCTTGCAGCACGATTCCACCAGCTCCTTGGCGCTGCCGATGGCCAGCTCGGGATCTTTCTCAACCGCGTATTCCATGCGCTGTATCTGCTTGGCAATGGCGCCCGCGTCCAAGGAATCGGCGGCAGACCTTCCTCTCTCAAAGGATCGGTGTCCGTTGGAGGTCAACGGGCGGGGTTCATACCGGGCCCTTCCTGCGATCCGCTCGACTTCGACCAAGTGCCAACCCGCTTGCCGCAGTTGGTCGTTGAGGTGCTCAACGATGGTGGCGGCCTCCTCCCGATCAGGCCTCACCACCGGGTGGACCATCTCCGCCAAGAACCGCAGGAAGGTATCGGCCGGACCATCGAGCAACGGGAAACGGTCGTCGTCGAAGATCCAGTAATCGTCCCAGTCAAAATTGTTGACCCGGTGCTGGTGGATGTCCCCGGCCGCATCCTTGTAGCGCGGATCGGTGGATGGCAACCGCCGAAGCTCGTAGATGCGGCTCAGGAACTCGGTGTCGTCCAACGCGCCGAACACGTTCACCTGCTCCAGCCGAAGCCCATCGAAGATGTTCCGACGGACCCCTCGCGGAATCGCAACCGGAGAGGCGGAGCGCCAATCTTCGTTCTGGCCGACGATGGGAATCAACCGGGCGGCGAAGAAGTCGTGGCCATTCGGGGGAATGGCTTCCGACAATGCCTCGGTGATCTGTTCGCATACGTCCTTGAGTTTGGGCCGCAAGCGCGCGAACTCCGGCGCCGGCACCTCCAGCAACACGTTCCAGTAGTTCGTTCCCCCGTTCCAGTTATCAGACGTGTCGTGCTGGATCGATGCGGTTGAGGTGCGAAGAAGATCAGCCGCGTCGGTGTGCCCGCTCTCTTGGAGCAGCACGTAAGCGGCGCCCAAGCACCGCTCCAACACCTGGTCATCGAGAGGGTTCGTCAGCACGATCAGCTCCGGCGAACCAGCATGGCCTGGGCGGGGTCGTAGATGTAGTCGGTGATGCTCCCGTCTTGGATGCGTCTGACCGCCTCGTCAATCACCGGAAGCGGAACCAAGAACCACTCCCGCGGTTTCACAGGAACCCCCATCCGATCTCGGAGGGTTAGCTCAAGACGCGCAGACTGGAAGATGCGATGAAAGAGGTTCTCAAGGCGAATGGGATTAACGTTGGCGAGCTTGTAAGTCGCGATGACCTCCACCTTTGCCAACATGTAGGTCGACTCCCTCTCCGCGTTAGCAATCCTGGTCTCGACCTTACCCCCGGTAACGCCGATCTTGTGGATCAGCTGCTGATTCTCCTGGACGTATGAATTGCGGGAAAGGCTCCGCAGCACATAGATGGTGCCGTTCACCACGTCGTCCGTTTCCAAAGCATCCCCAAACAGGGGGCCGTAATCGTCGTCGGTGATGCGTCGGCCGGTGTCGTCCTTGTAGAGAGCCCGCTGCAAGGAGCGCTCGAGCAAATCGCTCTCTGTGCCGTTGGAATAGATCACCCGCAGCCTGGCGTTGGATTCCCCATTGGGCGTGCGCACCAGCTCGCCCACCTCGGCGACGTAAGCCATCTGCCCGCCGAGAATGAAGAAGTTGCCCTTCTCCACGCTGGCGTCGCGGCCAAACCGCAAGGTCTTCCGGAGCCCCGACTTGAGATCCCCCTCCACACGCTCAAAGAGCGGCGCAAAGCGTTCAAAGTCTGCGCAAGGCGTGCGGCTGGCGATGTCTTCCAAGGCCTTGCGCTCTTCATAGGACCGAACGTGACGCAGCTGGGTAATGTCGTCCTCTGTTCCTCCTTCGCTCACACCCAAGTCGGCCAGCAGGGCGTCATCGTCCACCGATTCTCCTTGTCCGGTGGCAGCAAGGGTGGGGGCTTCTTGGAGCAATCCGTGCGTATCAAAGGGCATGAGCAACGGATGTGCATCGGCAAGCGACCGCAGGCGGTCCAGACGCACGGCGAACAGGCGTTCAAAGATGTCGCGCTCTTCTCCATGCTGAGGAGCACGCCCATGCTCGTCCACGAACCGGAGGATTTCCTCGAAACCGGCGATCAGCCGTTCTTCCTGGGGCGTTCGCGCAGCGGCCTTGATCGGGGCCAGGTCCTGCCCCAACTCGGCCAACAAGGCCTCGTCTTCGTCCCAATCAGCCATGATCGCCACCTCGGGCCTCGGCCGCCTTGCGTTGCTGGACGTGCTTGGCCAAGGCCACCACGCCTTCGGCCATTTTGCGCTCCCACGGGTCTGGCGAGTTGATGTCGGGGGCTCGCTGCTTTTCTGCCTTGAACGCGCGGGCTCGCAGGGCCAACGCCTTGGCCTCGTCGTAAGGAATGGCCACGCGCTTGGCTGAAATGCTGGCCTGGACCTGACGGAGAATCTTCTCATCCATGGCCTTGGCCAACACCGCGTAGGCGGCATCGAACGGGTTGATCCGGTCGATGAGGTCAATGTTCAAATCCCGCACGTTGACGAACTTTCGCACCCCGTCGATGAGCGAGGTGTTGCCCTGCTCGCCCTGGGCATCGTCTTCTGCCAGCCGCTGCTTGGCCTGTTGGGTCACGTTGAGCGCGGCGATGGCGTGCTGACGGATGGCCTCCTGATCTTCTGCGGTCAGGTCCGGGTATCGATCACGCACGATCTTGCCGAGCTGAACCTGGGTCAGATCTTCGGGCAGGGTGTTTTCCTTGTCGAACAGCCCCCGTTCCACCGCCGTCTTGTCTTGAATGAAGGTGGTGATCACCTCGTTCAGATCCTCACGGCAGATGCGCGCCGCTTCGGGCGAGGTCGGCATGGCCAGCCCCCCAATCTCCACGTGAACTTGGCCGGTGGTCGGATTAACACCCACGTTGGGACCGCCCTCTTGGTAGCCGTCGTCGCCGTAGTCAAAGCCGTCCATCTTGCCGGCGTTCTTGGGCGTGAACTCGAACCGCGGGGCTAGGACTTGCTCCATGAGCAAGCTGGCCGCGATGGCCTTCAGGGTGTCATTGACGGCGTCCACGACCGCGGCCTCGTCGGCAGCGGGTTCGGCTATGAGGTTGGTGAATCGGGAGCGCTCCTTACCTGGCGCATCGCGGGTGGCACGACCGATGATCTGAACAATTTCGGTCAAGCTGCTGCGGTAGCCAATGGTCAGCGCGTGTTCGCACCAAATCCAGTCGAACCCTTCCTTGGCCATGCCCAAGGCAATGATGATGTCGACGTGGTCTCGGTCGTCCTTGTGCGCAGGATCCTTCAGCGCCGACAGAACCTTGGTGCGCTGTGCAGCGTCGGTGTCGTCCACCAGGTCGGCAACCTTGAGCACGCGTCCGTCGGCCAGCTCGACCTGATGGAACCCCGTGGCCGGGTCCAATCCCTTCCAGGTGCCCAAGCGGGACATGATTTCCTCGACCTCACGGTGCTTGTCCTTGAGGCTCTCCCGGGCATTGACGTTGGGGATGTGGACGATGGTTTTCAGGCCAGGATCCAGCACCTTCATGATCGCGTCCAGGTAGCGGCCGGTGTAGAAGAAATAGCCGATGTCCAGGGACTTGAGGTAGGTGTAGCCGTTGAGCTGCTCGTAGTAGGTGTAGGTCACCGTTTCAAAGCGTGCCTCGTCCGAGGGCGAGAGCACCGCCACGGTGTCTCCACGGAAGTAGGAACCGGTCATCGCCACCACGTGGACCTGTCCATGCGCGATGAGCTGACCCAGCTGACTGCCCAGCTTGTTGTCCGGGTTGCTGCTGACGTGATGGAACTCGTCGATGGCGATCAAACGGTTGTCGAAGGCCTCGATACCGAACTCGTCCACGGCGAAGCGGAAGGTCGCATGGGTGCAGACCAGCACCCGGTCATCGCTGGACAGAAACTCGCCAACGGCTTTGATTTTGGACTTGGCGACCTTCCCGTTGTCTTCGCCCGGTGCGTTGCACAAGTTCCACTGTGGCCGAACCACCCAATCGCTCCAGAACCCATGCTTGCTCAGCTCTTCGTCGGCAAAGCTGCCCCCGATCGAGCGTTCGGGCACCACGATGAGGGCCTGCTTGAGCCCTTGGTTCTCCAGCTTGTCCAATGCAATGAACATCAGGGCTCGCGACTTGCCCGAGGCTGGAGGCGACTTGATGAGCAAAAATTGCGCACCACGGCTGGCAAAAGCTCTCTCCTGCATGGGCCGCATGCCCAGCACGTTGACCTTGTTAGACCCGCCAGTTCGAGCGACCGCGATGGAGACGGACGGCACGGTGTGCCGATTGCTCGGATTGTTTTCCATGGTCATTTTGCTCTTGCCCCTTTCCTCGGCTTGGCCTGCTTGACTGACACGGCCGTCATTTTTGTGTAGAGATCAAACAGCTTTTCCAACCGTTCAGTGTCGTTACGGAACCTACGCCCGATGTAAATCCGTTCCACAACCTCGTCATTGCGTTCATGTGCCCGCCGCAGGTCATCAGGCATGTCATCTGGATCGTAGAGCTCGGCAATTGTCCTGGGATAGCTTGCCTCTCGCGCCAACAAGATCTCTTTGGCACAACGAGTAAGGTCCAATTTATTCTGATCGGTCAGAATGGGTATCGGAAACGTATTCCATCCCAGCGTATTCGAATACCGGTATCGCGTCTCCAATTTTCCACAAACTGCGGCAATCCAGGCCAAATGAAGCTTCGATGCAATCAAAGAGAGGCACCAGAGCGGGCTGTCGTAGATGGCGAGCGCTAGATTGCTGACGACTGTATTGCGGCCTAAGAGGCCGACTGGCAAATATTCTCTGCGCTCGGATGAAACAGCCCCGATGACTAGCGTTTGAACCCGCGACTGACCTGCCAGGTAGACAAAACGATGGGGCTTGCTCGCATACTCACGCGTTGAGTCGAGTGGGCTTTCATTTCGAAACCTCTCAACATCCAACAACCGCTTCTCTATGCTTGGTATCTTGCGCGCCCCATTCAACTCCGAATCGTCAATCCACAGGCAAGAACGATCCCCACCGTTGATCAACTCATCTGAGCCAACGTATGGCCGAACGTATTTGGCGGCTTCTGGATGCTTATGCAGCAGATCATCAGCTTCAGACCGGCTCAAAATTAGGCCCCCACCATCGCGCGGCATACTGCCAGTAACCATTCGAGGAAGATCGAAAATTGGCGAAGGCGCCGCATCAACGAACGTCGTCTTTCCAGCCGTCAAATATGGACTGACCTCCTCCACCTGACGCACCGTTTCATCGGTATAGAGCAGCCCGCCAGCCCCCTCCTTGTTTGCGATACCAACCACAACCACCGTAACGCCGGCATTCTTTGCCGCGAGATTGCTCCACTTGAACGGACGGACACCGAAGCGGATTGCCACGCCATCCTTGAGGACATGCGGCCATAGCACCCCCACCTGCAAGCCTTCGCAGATTGAGCTAGTCGCAACGAAAGCGCACGCAGCCTCGGCAGACTCCATGTAACGCTTCGCTAAAAGGAACCAACCGGCCACATAGTCCAGCGACTTCCACTTCTTGATGAAGTCACCACACACTGACTTCATGTCCTGCTTCTGCTGATCCTCCTGCTTACGGCTACCGTAAGGGTTCCCGCAAATATAAGTTTCGCCACCCTCGTTCATGAAATCGACTTCAGGCTTCTCTTCTATGCCACTGAACAGATCGCTACCCTGGAGCTTTACCCCCACTCCGTCAGGCGGACAGACGGACAACCAGTCAACCTGAAGGGCATTCCCACAGAGAATCCAGTTCTTGCTGTCCAGTGGAAGAACCGTTGCGAGGGCTTGCTGGCGCCCCCTGTAAAGCACGTCAGATTGAAATTCGGCGATGATGAGTGCCAGGCGTGCGATTTCGGCCGGAAAGTCGTTGAGCTCAATACCGCGGAAATTGTTAATCGGAATATCGGACTTTCGATCCTCCTCACCTCGAAGACGGTTGATCTCCGCCTCGATCTTGCGCATTTCCTTATAGGCAATGACCAGGAAATTCCCTGATCCACACGCCGGATCGAACACGCGAATACGGGCCATGCGCTTGCGCAAGTTAAGCAACTTAGCTTTGTTGCCCCCCGCGGCCTCCAGCTGACCACGCAGATCATCCAGAAACAGCGGATTCAATACCCTGAGGATGTTGGGAACGCTCGTGTAATGCATCCCCAATGAACCGCGCTCATTCTTATCAGCCACCGCTTGGATCATCGACCCAAAAATGTCTGGGTTGATCTGACGCCAGTTGAGCTCACCCGCACGCAGCAGGTAGGAGCGTGCAGCGCGAGTGAACCTGGGCACATCAGTGTTACCCGAGAACAGGCCGCCATTGACGTAGGGAAAGACCTGAGCCGAGACCGGAAGCTTGACCGCAACCCTATCGGACGCCGGCAGGTTCATCGCGTCGAACAGAGTCTTCAATACGTCATGAGTGTTGGAACCGTCCGGCTCGGTCATCTTGTCCACGGTGCGCGTGAACTGGCCATCCCCGTCGAAGATTCCGGTGTCCTCAGCGAAGAAGCAGAAGATGAGGCGGGCCATGAAGTGATTCATGTCCGAACGCCGCTCTTCCGTGTCCCATTCCTTGTTGTTGGCCAACAGTTCCACGTAGAGCTTGTTCAACCGGCCCGTTGCCCGAACGTCGATCGGGTTTTCTTTGATCTCCTGGATTGTCGTGATGCCAGCGAACGGAAGGAAGAAGCCGAACCGTTCGGCCAGCTCCGATACGGAGCACGACAAAGGCTCCTCGGTGTCCAGATACTCGGCTTCCAGAGTGTCCCCATCGGTGGCCAGGACCAACTTGACCTTGTTTGACAGGTTCTTGGGACTGACCTTCAAGGCAGCCAGGGTTTCGCGCACGCGGCCGGGTTCGCACACGGCCAAATGGATGTGGTTCCGCTGAAGAACTGCGCCGGGAAGGTCGGAGAAGTTGGTTCCTCCGGACCCAACCTTCCGCAGGCGCTTGAGGGTGACTTCGTTGTTGCCGAAAGCTGCGAGGAACTGGAACGGGAACTCAACAGGGTCAAAGTCGGCGATGGCCAACTCGGAGATGGCCTCCTCAATCTCAACCGCATTCATGCGACGCGACCTGTTTGGACTACCGTGCCGTCAACGGCAAGTCCAATGGGGAGGAGGGACTGTCCCAAGGGTGGGCAAAAACGTGGCATCCGGCGATCTCGTAAGGCAGGCACCTAGTATCGGCCAGGCGCATGAGACAGGGCCACTGTCGCAGCACCTGCGACATAGCAAGCCTTTGTTTCCAAAGGCTCTCCCCATCAGCGGCAAGCCACCTCGGCCACCGTTTGCGCAGCCCCAAGGTCCGCAGGCAGCTGGGCCTTGCAGACCCCTTCCACGTCCACCGTCTGGCCGGGGCGCGGCTGCTGTAGGTAGAGCACGCCGTCATAGCCCACCTGGGTCGTCTCGGTCGCTGTCTTGGCCACCGTGCCCGCCTTGATGGCCGGGCCAGTGAGGCGGAAGGTGCGTGCGGTCTCGGTCAGGACCGGGAAGGTGAGGTGCATGCCGGCTTGGCGGCCAGCGGTGGCGGTTTGCTCGATCTCGGCCAACTGGGTGCCCAGTGGCAGCGCCCGATCGTCTACGCGGACCTCGGTGGGCACCATTGGGGTCACCTCGCCCACCACCAGGCGGCCCTGGGCGTTGGTCTTCCCCACCAAGCGGCCGCCCACCCTCACCGGCACCCCGGCTTGGCCCGGCACGTCCACAACGGCAAAGGATTCGGCCGGCCCCAGGAACGTCACGCCCTGGCGGTCCAGGTGGACGGCACCGGCCATCGAACCGGAAGTCCAGGTGCCGTTGGGCCCGTGCTCGGCGTTGATCTGGACCCACCCTGCCCGGGTGGTCCAGTTGGCGTTGGCCCGGGCCGCCTGGCCGGCCGCCCCCTCGACCACCGACGCGAACAAGCCGACCGGGGTTCCCAACACCGTGGGACGGGCGCGTCCCTGGACAGCCCAGGCGTTGGCATCGGGGGCTTGCCGGGCCCTAACGCTCACGCCCTTGCCCCGGCCGAAATCGTGGCTGTAGCCCACCTCCACCCGGGTTTCCTTGCGCTCCAGATCCCGCAAGGCGGAGACGGCCACGGTGTGCCCGTTGCCACGCCAGGTCAGTCCGGCGTCGGCGTAAGCGGTGCGAAAGCGTGGCGTGCGCACGTCCGAATAGCTGGCCCGAAGGGACCACTGGGGCCCGGGTCGCCAGATCACCGAGCCTCGGGTGCGCTGCTCCACCTCCAACGCACCGGGGGCGCGAAGGCGCCAATACTCCTGCTGGCGCTCGAGCTCCAGGCGCACGCCAAACCTCGGGCCGCGGTAGTCGTAAACCACGGCCTGGCGTTGGCCGCCCTGGGTGGACGTGCCCACTTCCAGATCCAGCGTGCCGTAGGTTCCAAGCACCGTGGTGGCCCCCAACGCCACGTTGGCCTTCCCGCCCGATGAGGTTTGGGCGGTGCCGCGCAGGGTCCACCGGTCGTTGAGGCCCCAAGCCACCGACCCGGTCGCGCCCAACGTCCCGTAATCGATCTCCCCTTGGCGCACCCGGCCAGCGGCGACTTCCCAGGTGGTGAGCCCTTTGCGGAGCAACGTGGGGGCGACGTAGAAACGCTGATCGCTCACCACGGTTTCGCGGCCGTAAGGGTCTCGCACCACCACTTGTGTTTGCTGCGCACCGGTGCCCAAGGCGCTGCCATCGGCCGTGAACGGCCCCTTCCCCACCCGGCCTTGCAGCACGCGGGCGCGGTTGGCCAGGACTTCGACCGTGGCCGGATCGAGCGCCACGCCGCCGAGCATCGGGACGGGATAGGTTGGGGTCAACGGATCCAAGGCCCGCGGGTCCTTGGCCACGCGCACCCCGCCCAGGTTGACCGGCGAGGACGACGGACCTGCGAACACATCGCCGGCCTGGTAAGTCACCAAGCGGTTGGAATCGTCTTTCTGCCAGCGCGTCACGCCGCGAACGTAGCCGGTGCCCGACGCGTCGGTGTTGACCTGCCCGCTGATGCTGACAACGCCCCAACGTCCCGCCTTGCGCACCTCGTGCCCCAAGGAGAGCGCCTGCTGTTGTTCGGACACCATGCCCGCCACGCTGTAGTTCACCAGCAGCCCGGGAGCGGGCGGCGCGATGGGGCCGCGCCCGGCGCGGTCACGGGTCACGCGTTGGGCCTTGAGCCGGTCTGCCGGCAGGTCCAGGGCGACCGTGGCGGTGGCCTCGTCCACAACAAAGCCCACGCCCAACGCTTGGGCGCTCATCGGCTCCGTTCGACCGGCGGGAAGTTGGAGCCCGACCTCGCGCCAGGTGACCGAGTCGGCGAACCATTGGCCGTCTTGCTGCCAGAACGTGAGTGGATCCGCCCTGGCCTTGCCGCCGATGACCGGCACCAGGAACGCTGGCGCCACGCCATCGGGCACCGCTGCGCTGGCCGACGATGCAGCCAGCAACAACAACGCCAAGGCTTGGCCACGCATCGATCACCGCCCCACAGGGATGGTGACGGGCTGGCCGTTGACGGTGATTGAAAGGTTTTCAGCGCGCTGGCCGGGTTGGGTCTCGTAGGTCATCGAAGCCCCCGGCAGCGTCCAACCCAACGCACCCTCGCGCCATGGCTTCCCACCGGCCGGGCCGATGGACGACACGCGGGCCGCGGTCTGGCCGTGGTTGGTCAGGCGGTAGCCCTTGGCCACCGCTTGGACGGTCACCTGGGGGACGGGCGCGTTGGCGGCTTCAAAGGCCACGGGCAAATCCTGGTTGACCAGCAACTGGACGCCTTGGGCGTTGGGGTCCTTGAGCTGCATCAGCAGCACGCGGTAGTAGCGCCGCTCGCTCAGCGCGCCCACCCGCATCAACCGGGCGGTGCGCTTGGATTGGGGCGGGACGTCCACGAAGGTCGGCGCCCCCACGATCTCCGTGGTGGGGGAAAACACGTTCTGCCCCGTGGCCTGATCCCACCCCACGGCTTTCACCTGGTAACGCACCGAGGTGTCCCCGCTGTTGTGCAGCGTCACGGCGACGTGCTTGGCCGATGTATCGGCCATCAGGGTGGTGGGGCCAACGGAGATGGAACCGGCGGACGCCGAGAAGGACAGCAAGGACGCCGCAGCCACGGCCAAAAAACGCTGGGAATGGGTCATGGGAGCTCCTTTGGGGGTGTCTCCATTCAAGCTAGATCGGAATACCATTCCGTCAACCCATACCTACTCACCTTTGCGGCAACAAAAAGCCCCCGGGGCAAGCCGGGGGCTTCGGGACAACCGAGGGGATCAGTTGTAAGTGGCGGTGACGGTGACCGTGTCGGTGTAGTTGCCGCCCACGGCCTGCTTGAGGGCCAAGAAGCGCACCGCGTAGTTGTAACTTTGGACAGTGCCGTCGCCAACGCCGGTGAACGCGTCGGCGTCATCCCCCCAGACTTGGCTTCCCTGCGGGTCCTTGAAGAAGCCGTAGGGGATGTAAGCTCCGGCGCCGTTGGTCACAGCCCGGTAGGTCTCATACCCGGACAGCAGGCCGAAGTTCTGCCCCTGGCCCGGCGAAATGGAGTAAGTCGTGCCGGCGTTGCACACGATGCTCAGCCCGGAGGTGCGGGCGGCAGCTTCAGAGATGCCCGACCAGTCCATCCCTTCGATGGAGGTCACGGACAGCTGACAGGTGTTGGTCAAGGTTCCCTGAATCGACAGGTCCGCGGTGGTGTCGGCGGCGAATGCGGGCACCGCCAGCGAGGCCAGGGCGATGGGCAGCAGGGCGCGAAGGAAGGTCTTGCGTGTCATGGGTATCGTCTCCTTGAGAGGGATTGAGTGGGGATGAGTAGCCCCCAAAAGGGCCATCCCCTTACCGATACCTCGAATCTGAAAACGCGCAAGGGGCCATTGAGCCAGCGGTCAGAGCTTGGGTCGTTTGCCACCTGCGGTGGCTGACTGTTCCCATACCCGATCCAGCTCACGCGCCCGGTGCTGAGCCATTGCCTCCTTAATCATGCGCTGAAGGACGAACGCAAAAGCGTCAGTCACAAAAACGCCCACCCCGATCCCATAGTTATCCGGCAGGCTGGAAATCTCTCTTATCGATGGCTGGTAAATGACCTCATCGAGCTCAGGAGGCAACGGGTCCACGACCGTGTCAATGAACGCGCTCACCTCGGTTTCGGCTGCTTTACAGAGGTCAGCGTCAGTGAGCAGCGCCCGCAAGTCGGCAAGCGTGGGAAGCCACACCGTATTGAAGAGCGGGCTACCCACCGTGGGATTGATGAAATGGATGCCGTGAAGCACGGTTGCCCTCTCACTCTTTCCGAGCTCTCCGTCTCCCCAATGTCCGTTCATCCGAGGGGTCGCGTCATCCATCACAACCGCCACTTCTTTGGACTGGGAGAACCTTCGGGCCACGCTTGGTCCAACGCGTGCGCGTTGTGCCGCGCAAGTGCCTCGCAAACCATCTGGTTGATGAAAATGGCAAACGCCCCAATGTCCTCATAGTCAACGACGAGCTGCACATTGGCAGAGGTCCTTGAAAGTCTGTCCACAGTTGGCCCCCACAAACCCTCCCAACACTGCTCTCTGCGGGATTCGACGCTGGATTCAATATAGTTCCGCAACTCGCGCGCCGCCACCCGGCACAGGCTGACATCCGACAGCACAGCCCTAAGGTCCGCCAAAGTGAGAACACCTGCGCGCTCGCCCAAGCGTGAAAAAACACTCGGACTTGCGAATCGAATAGCCCCCATGACAACGGTTCTCTTTCCGCGTTTCGTCCTGGCTTCACACCAGCGCTCTTTCATCCATTGGATAGGGCAATCCACCACAGCCTCATCTTCCCTGTTCGCAGAGCGGTGTCTCACGAGATCAGTGCCCATCCCGAGCCTCCCAATAAGGCAATTCCGTGCGCCGCCCCTGCTCTCCTCGCCAGCACTTGAGCAAGTGCTTGTAACCGGGCTTGGCTTGGATGACGTGGAAGGATCGGCCGTTAACGTAGACCTTCCCGCCGTTGTGGAGCTCGACGGCATGAACCGCGGTCCAAGTGGTCGCCCAGCCCAGGCTGTCCTCTTCTTCAAAGCTCACGGGCTCCAAGGAGACCGCTGCATAATCTTCAATCAAACCGGGGTTCAACCCCAACCCGGTCATCGCGGCTTCGTTGGTTGTGACGGCTGCGCTCATGTGACACCTTTTGGCTTGGTCGGCGGTATTGCCTACCTATAGATTCAAGGTAGATCGTCACTGGATTTTGTCCACATCATGAGTGGACAAGACTTTGACTAGATACAAAAAGTGCGAAGCGACGGCAGCAGTTTCTACGGGTTTTCGCGCCGAAGGCGTTGGTGCTTCCCCTCCATGCGCATGCTTTTCCGATGCCGGCGCGCAGTGGCCGGCGGCGGCTTCCGGCACAGGTTCTTTCTTCCAAGGGGGTGTTCATACCCACCCCCGTGAGGCCATCGACACGTGCGAGGTGCCCGCGATCACCAGGTGATCCAGCACTCGGATGTCGAGAAGGGCAAGGGCCTGCTTGAGGCGGTCGGTGATGGCGCGGTCGGCAGCGCTGGGCTCGGGGTTTCCGCTGGGGTGGTTGTGAAAGAAGATGACCGCGGCGGCGTTGTGGTCCAGTGCCTTCTTGGCGACGATGCGGGGATGGACTTCGCACCCGTCGATGGTGCCTTGGAAGAGGTGCTCGGTGGCAAGGATGCGGTGGCGGGTGTCCAGGAACACTGTGCCAAACACTTCGTGGTCCAGGTGCGCGCAGCGGGCAGTGAGGTAGCTGCTGGCGCTGTTGGGGTCGGTGATGGCTCCTTGGCGGAGGAGGCGACGCTCCAGGATGTGCGAGGCGGCCAGGAGGATGCCCTCTTCGTCCATGGCCAGCTGGTATTGGGCCCGAATGTCGTTGGCTCGCTTCATTT
Organism: Stenotrophomonas sp. GD03654; assembly: GCF_029845105.1. Taxonomy (NCBI): domain Bacteria; kingdom Pseudomonadati; phylum Pseudomonadota; class Gammaproteobacteria; order Lysobacterales; family Lysobacteraceae; genus Stenotrophomonas; species Stenotrophomonas sp. GD03654. The sequence continues at coordinate 67,573 of NZ_JAOCLC010000008.1, forward strand.
GCTTTCTCCACCGGCGCGGGATGCGCCTCGTGGGGACCGGCGGGCGAAGCGTTGGACGAATCCGCACCCGGGAGTGAGCAACGCCAGGCGCGTATCGAAGGGCCGGAACAGCGTGGAGGAGGCCTGTCCTTGCGGCTGCGTCAGCGGAGCCAGGATTCCCAATGAAAGAGGCCACTGCCCGGATGGGGAATTCAATCGAAGGATTGAAGAACGGGTTTGAAGGCTTGAGGATGAGGCATCTGGCCCCGCAAACCGTCACGAGACCCCGATGGACTACCCTGACCTTGCCCCACTGGAGGAAATCTCCGGTCCGTTCGCCCTTCTTTCGAAGGGTCCCAAGTTCATCGCCGCCTGGCTTGCCACGCGCACTGAGGAGCGCTTCCGGGAGTTCACCCGTGCCGCGCTTGATGGTCAGGTGTTCCCCGAAAACGCGGAGGCCATGACCTCGGAAGATTTTCTGGCCATGCTGCGGGCATTAGAGATGGACATCGAGGCCGAGAAGGCCACCGTCTATGGCCGCCTTGCCTGCTCAATCGCTACCGGCAAAACGGCAGGCCATCTCAAGCGCCACTTCATTAAGGCGCTGAGCGACCTATCATTTGGCCAGGTCGATCTTCTGCGTCGCGCTTGGATCGCCGAGCGCCACCAAATCTTTCCAGGGAGAGGCGGGGGAAATTTGAACCCTAAGGAATTATTAGGACTGCACGGGAAACCCGGATTCAATAGGCAAACCTTTGAGCGATGGGCCCTCATTGATGAAAAGGGACTGAGCCTGATGGGCCGGAAGTTCGTAGAAGCGTGCTTCGCCGGCGGAGAGCTCGAGCCCTCTGCGGTAGGGTTTCAAGAATGGGCGAAGGGCCAAATCCACATCGTCTGCAATGAAATGGATACACCAGCCTGCTATGACTTTCTGTTAAAGCTCGACGAGGTGGGCCACGCGAGAGCAATTCATGTGCACCATGGCGCCGCCGTTCGTGGGCGTTCCAACCGCCTGCTGACACCCGGGCCCGTCATGGTGATTCTGCTCACCGACAACCCTCAGCTTTTCGCAGACGAGTGGACCACGGTGGAAGACACCATCCGAGGGCGAGCTCTGACGGTGGTGGCCACGACCGATCCGAACGCGCCGGTGCCCGCCGCCATGGAGGCATTGGAACGCATAGATGCATCACCGGGCCGGGCTGCAGAAGCCGTGACAGCGATACTGGAGTGCTTTGAAGCAAAAGGGTTGCGGGGCACCTGAGGCCGCGATGTAAAGCGCGGCTCGACCGGTCATTGGAAGTGGCCGCCAACTTTATGGCGGCCACCGGGCACTACTTACATGCCAAACGAGGACTCACCGACAGCGACTTGCATGCCGGACAGAAGAGGCCCAAGTTGATCTTCCGCTGAAAGTGATGATTGCACTTCTTGCAAACAAAAAGGTAAGGCGCCCCTGGAACGAAGCCGGGCATCACTTTCCTTCCTTGCGCTTGAAAATGACCTTTCCGCCAGCCTCGTATTCCACATCGTAGCCTTTGTAGATTGCGAGGATCAAAGAAAGACCTAGGCTTGCGGCGGTGATGATGCCGATGATCTCGACTCCAGTGACCGCCGCGACCGCTCCCAAGCTGAGTGTACTGAGTCCAGCTGTTACTGGAGCCAGTCCAACAGCAGCAACGATTGCTGCAACACCGACGGCACCAAGCTTGGCGAACTTGCGTGTCTTCTTCAGATCATCTGCCAACTTACCCACAACCACAATCTGCTGCGCCTTTGCATTCTTGGCCGCTTCCAGCTCATCCCGCGTCCTTACTGTCACGCTTGCCATAACGCCCCCTTTTGTTAGTAAAACCACTGATGGATACCCTCGATAGGATAGCCGAGGGCTGAGCTACGGCAACGATGTCACCTCGGCAACAATGATCGCACTGGACTGTCTCTCTAGTTGAGACGCGACGCGCTCATTACATCCGCTGCCGCGGGGCGTCCTTGGGTGCCTCCACCGTAACCTCGGCAACGTCGTCTGCAGCACGCCATGCCTTCCCTTCGAGCACCATCGTAGGACATCTGGAACGTGCGATGGCGGCCTCTTTGGCGGTCGGCGGGTTCCATGATCGATGCTCCTCCAAGTAGCGCTCCATGGACGGCTTCAACTGCAAGCCACCGCTCGGCAAGGGCAACGCCCGATCATGGCGTTTGTCTTGTTGACGGGCATAGGCGACTTGCTCAGGCTCCCCAAACGCCTCCCGGTGGGCATCGAGCAAGCGATCAACCGCGTCCACGTCCCCGCGGGCGTGGAGCGATTCGGTGTAAAGCGCCTGAAGCAACGGATCGCGCTCTTGGTGAACCTCTTCGCCCGTGCCTTCGCCCTGGAACAGCCCGTCGTGGCGAGGGCGGGCGTCGACGGGGTCTGGGCGCAACCGGCCGTGGCTGCTTCTCATGCCCGCCTCCGCGCCAGCCCGCTGCCGTGAAGCAGCCCACACGTGATCGAATAGACGACAAGAGCCAGCGAGGATGACAGGTATGGGTTGGAAGGATCCAACCAGACCCCGGTCACTAGGTGCTTAAGTTGGTAGGCCAGCAATGCCAAGCACGCGTAGAACAGGGCCAACGGCCACAGCAATGCAGCCACGGATGGGGCGTCCTCTTGGCCGGCTTGGAACGCCTCCCAGCCGCTGCGTGCGCTGCGTGCCTTGGAGGCGCACAGCCATGCGATTCCGAAGGTGATCGCAAACATGACGAGCTTAAACAGCACGACCACCAGAAAAACGGTCATGGGATCCTCCTCTGGGTTCGGAGCAGGCCATGGGCCTGCAGGTAAGCGTGGACTGCCTGTCGGGTCACGCCGAGGCGCTTGGCAATTGCAGGGCCGTTGCTCCCCTGCTCCAGGAGGCGCACCACCAGGGCGTGTTGGTCAGCCAGTGGGCGCCGGGGCTTTTGACGCAACCCCAGGTGAGCGAGGTCGGCGCTCACCACGGGCGACGGAACGCCCAGTGCTTGGGCGATGGCCGCCCGGCGGTGTCCTTCTCGAAACATCCGGGCGACCTCGGAGCGGCGGTGGGTAAGGTCTCGGCTCAACCCTGGCTTCTCAGTGCTGCCCGGCTCCACCCTTTTTGGAAAAGCAGAGCGTCCACCGGGACAACTGCGAGTAGAACAACCACTTTGGAAGCTGAGATTTCCGTTTGCGCCCCTGAGAACAAGACCAACCAGATTCCGAGCAGGAACAACACGCTGAGCAGCCCAGCCAAAGCATTGAGAACGACGACCGTGGAGATTCCCTTGCGTCGTCGGCGCAGTCCGTCCCACACCAGTCGGAAACGGTGCCCGGCCCAGATCGGCGCAAACGCGGTTACGTAGGCAAACGCGCCAAGGAACAGAACAGCAAGGATGGGGTTCGCGATGTCCATCAGCGCATGTCCCCTAAACTCACGCCACAAGCGCCCACCCCGCACGCACTTGCGTTCTCACCACCTCCCCACGGCGAAACATCCATCCGCGCAATCGGCACAACCCGGGTCCTCTTACCCTTCCCCACCAGGAACACCCGATCACCTTCGCGCACGTCCACGTCGGCGTCTTGGACCACCGCGAGGACGCGCTGGCGGCGATCAGACAAGTCGCGAACGTAGATCTCCACCGCACGGTGGCCGCTGAGACCCTTTTGAACCGCGGTTCCGGCAACCCCACCGATGACGCCACCGGCCACGCGGGCAGCATTGCGGTAGTCCCGGTTCTTGACCTGGTTAGCAACCCCATAACCAACAGCCGCCCCGATGGCAGAACCAGCGTTGAGCCGCTGGTCGGACTTCAGCTGAACCGTGCGAACCATCAGGACCTCGCCCAGTCGGGCGTCCTGGACCGAGAGGGCTTCGGACGAACCGTAACGGCGAGCGGAGGTGGAATCGGCGGCAAAGGCGGCCGGAGCAGACAACGCCAGCGCAAGGGCCAGAACAGTGGTTTTCAAGGTGCACCTCCATTTCGTGAGTAGGTTCACCTATGCATAGATCGATTCTGGAAATGCGCAAGGGGGTTCAGGCCACCATCACCTGCTCCTCTGCCTGGCCTTCTCACGCGCTTTCGTGCGGACCTTCGTGCCGTTAGGTTTTTCAAGCTCCTGCTGGTTGGCCGCCACCGGCTCCCGCTCCCGCTCAACCTTCGGGAGCGGCTCACGAACCAACTCGGGCACCTTCAGGAATTCCACCACCCGCTCGGCCGCCGCCGCGGCTCGGAAGAGCTCCCGGGGATCGTCCCGGAGGATTTGGATCCACGACTTCACGTAAGCCGCGTGTTGGGTGGGATCGTGGCCAATGCTTAAGCGTTCGCCCACCAGCATGGATGACACCTCCGCGACCAGTTCTTCCTTGGCGTAGTCGATGCTCCCAAAGGCCCCCTTCTGATCGCGGTTGAGGCGGGAGGGAAAGCCTGTCCAGTGGCCCAGTTCGTGCAACGCGGTGGCGTAGTAGCCGCTGGCCGAGTGGAAGCTGTTGCGCTGGGGCAAGTGGATGCTGTCCGTCATCGGCCGGTAGAACGCCTGGTTGCCCCCGTCGTGGTGGATCTCAGCCCCGCTGCCCTTGAGCACCGCTTCGCAGGCCTGGTGGATGTCGGGCTCTGGGCGCGGGGGTGGCAGGACCAGTGCCGGCAACCCATCGATCTGCATTGCGTTGAACACCCGGGGGAAGAAGACCTTGGGGCGGGCCTTGGCGATGAGCTCTGGGTCCCCGCTCTTCTTTGCCTCTTCGACCGGGGACCAATCCCAGTATTCGATAACGCTGGCTTTCTCGCCTTTGCGAACCTGCGCGCCCACGGCCGCGGCTTGCTTGTAAGTCATCCACCGGTTGTCCTGGCTGTCCCAGGTGCTCTGCAGGGCCCACAGGTGGAGCAAGTTACCGCCCCGGTAGTTTTTGCCGGTGGTGGGGTTCATTGGCAATCCGAGGTCCACGCGGGCGTCCCAGGGTTTGAGGAAGGGACCGGTGCCCTCCTCCATTTGCCGAATCAGGCGTTCGACGACGTCGCGGGAGTGGCGCTGAAGGAAGCTTTCGTTGGGGGTGGCATCGGACACGGACAGGCTCTCCTGGAAGGCAAGAAAAGGCGCCTGTCGGCAACGCCAAGGGGTTGGGCTGGGAACATCAATCGCGAATGGTGACGGCGCGTCCCTGCTCCAATAGGTTCTCCAGCAACGCCAAGGCCCGGTCGATGGTCAAACCGGTGCCGGGGTCTCCGTCGCCCTCCTGGAGCTGCACACGGACGCCATCCGGGGTTCGTTGCACGGTGAAACGGGGGGAGGCCGCCAGGGCGTCTTGGCGGTCCATGCTGTTATCCACGAAGGCATTGGAAGCAGTCATGGTTTCAGCATGCGACAGGATGGGGATTTGGCAAGCCTTGAATCGATCTACAGGGCAATCCATTCGCTAGAATTGAGACTGAGGCCGTGGATACTGGCCTCGCTTGGCCTCAGACGGCCAGGCTTAGCGATGGATACAGGGGGAAACATGGATTTGGTTGTTCCGCGCGATCGGGAGCTGCCCGATTTGCTTTCACGTGCTTCATCCGGCGATCTCAATGTGCTCGCCGACCTCATCACCGACTTCGGCAAGGGCCGAGTCGCCTTGGATGGCTCGGTCAAGTCTCAGATTCTGGCCTGTAAGGAGCGAGGTCGCCTCCAAGACATCTCGGAACTTCTTGCCGGAGAAATCTCGGCATTCGGTGGCAACACCCTTGTGAATGCCGTGCGCAAAGGCGGGGTGTCCTATCAAGAACTGGCATCGGACGTGGCCAAGCAGTTGGATGGAAAGCCCTCCAGCGGGCTTGCTCCATGGGATCTTGAAGAGATCGCGTTGATCCAAGCGGTGAAGAAGGCCTTCAAGGACGTTGCCGTCGATGTCTCCAAGAAAAGCGGTGCGCAGTTGGCTGACCTCATGCGGCCAACCATCAACGGAATGATCAAAGAGGCAGGATCGGCCTGGGGCGCCCTCGCCAATGGCGGAGCCTCTGGGATCGCAGGGTTCTTGGGCGCTCGCGTTGCCCCCCTAGTTTTGGTCCCTTTGGCGGCCACTGCGGTTGGGGCGACCGCGCTTCAAGCGGCGACGCCAGCCTTCCGTATCACGGTGCCAGCCGTCCTCCAAATTGCTGTCATACGTCGCCGCCAGTTCGATTCTGACCTGGCTTCATACCGCGAGGCTCTACTAGCATGCAAGTGAATCCCGACCTCTCTCGGGCTCTGCCCGAGTTTCCCGACGTGTTGGCCAAGCTGACCGATGGCACTTACACGCTCCATGGCGGCGTCATTCGCCACGCAGCCGGCACTGGCAGAGGAGGACAGATCGTAGGCCACTTGATCTTCCCAGGAGATGCGCTCCAGACGCAGCAGCGACTTCAAGAGCTCCAGTCAGCCTTGTCCAAGGGCATGAACAGCATCCAAACCGGAATGGATGGCCTCCAGCAGAGCATGAATGTTCTGCAGGGCCTACAGGTCGCGAACTTGGCCATGACGGGGTTGAATCTTGCGGTCACGACAGCCGGGTTCGTGGTCGTATGCAAGAAATTGAACAAGATCAGCGCCCAGATACAAGAGCAGTCCGAAGGCATCGCGCGGACACTTCACTTGGTAGGCGAGGTGCACGAGAGAAGCCTGCTGAACGATGAAGCAAGGTTCCGCTCTCTCCTTCTGTCCGCCCAACAGTTTTGTGGTGAGGGTGACACGCATCAACTCCGGACGTTGATCCCTAGGTTCCACGAGGAATACGAGTTCACCAAGCTCATACTGGAGCGTCATGCTCCCATCGGCAGCAGCAATCTGGATCGATTCGGCGAAATTCAGTTGCTGCAGGAACGCTTGATCCACCTTGGCCTTGGCTTGACTCATGTTCAACTGAAGAGCGGCTCTCCAGACTATGGAAAAGCATCGCTCGTCAATCTGGCCGAGACCGTGAGCGCCCTCAACGCCAAGCGCATCGACGCAATGCTTGGCAGCGAAGTTGCAACACAGGTACGAAAGAGCGATTTCAGCGAGATCACCTCGTTCTTGAAGTCTGGGAAGGAGATGGTCCCGGCGCTGGCTTACCAAGCCGACGTCATCGACTTGGAAATCCGTCGTCGCGGCCTCCTTGAGCAGGCCTCTGAATCCGCGGAAATCAGGCTTGTGGCTGCCTGATCGGCACTCGGGGGAGGCCAAGGTCTGCCTTGGCCTCTCCTGCTTTCGCGTTCACCCTCAGCTCGCGGCCCCACCTACCGGCCCAATGTCAGTTTGAGCCTCGCTGCTTTCAAGGGCGGACAACGGCTCACCGAACAGCGCGCGAATCTCTAGTTCGTTGATACGTTCCTGCAGCTGGAGCTGGATTGCCTGGGCTCTGGTGCGCCCTGCCTCCTCCCTCAACGCATCGGCATGGAGAGCTCCCATCTCATCCGCCTGCTGCTGGGCGCTCAATCGGTCGAATCGACGCTCCATCTCTTCCTGCCGAGCCTCTTGCTGTTCGAGGGAGGGCGTTACATCGGTTTCCCAAGGCTCCAAAGACTGAGAGCGCTCTTGCGCAACGGGCAGTGCTGTCACGGTCGCCGATGATCTCAACGGCAGATCGCCACAGGCCTCGCCGACGGTGACTGCTCCGTTGATTCGCAGGCGCACGCATTCTTCCTGTTTGCCGTTGATGCGACGGTTCGAGCGGGCGCCGTCGTCCAGGCCCATCTCTTTCAAGCCTCGCCAGAACTGGCGACCGGTGAGGAGATCGATGTCCGCCAGCCCTTGTCGGTAGCCCCAGTTTTTGTAGTTCTCGTAGACCTGCCGCATGGAAAGCGTGCACTCATCCGTCTCAATGCGCACCACGCGCTCGGCTTGAGCCCAAGCCATGACCTGGTCGCTGCCATGGCGGGCGGCCAGCTTCGCTGCGCGCACGGCTTCGGGCATGTCGGCGTCGGTGTCGGACAACGCCCTACCACGGGCCACGATGCGTCGGGCGCCTTCGAGCATCCAGTCCAGCACAAGCTGGCCTTCCTCTGCCAGGATGTTCTTGACCAGATCAGGGTCGTGCTGGTTGACCGGTACCGCCTTCTTCCAATGCACGACGGTGAGGCGGCGCCACACGCCGTTGCTCTTGTCGCGGATGAAGGGTGCCGAGTTGGACGTGATGATCCACTTGGCCGTGGAATGGTAGCTCGCCAGCTGCTTCTGGTTCTTGCGGTCGATGCCAATGCCATTGCCGGAGACCATCGTCTTGAACCGACCTTCGGCCCACTTCTCGCACTCCACTTCGTCCACCAGGATCAGGCTGGCGCCGATCATGGGTTCCAGGCTGAAGCGGTCGCCCAAGGTTTCGAGGTTGCAGCGGGCCACCTGGCGGTGCATGGCTTCCACGATCTCCGCCAGGGTGGATTTGCCGGAGCCTGCGACGCCGTGCCACCAGGCTGCCTGGCTGTAGACACCCGGCAACAAGGTCATGCCGCACTGCTCTTGGAGCAGGTCGATGACGCGCGGGTCGTCGTGGGCTTGGCAGAGGAACTTGGCGAAGCGCGAGTCAGCCGGCAAAGGCTGGGGCTTGTATGCGTGGCCCTGCCTGCCACCACAGGCCACCCTGACCGCGTGGGTCATGCCCAAGGCGGGATCAGGGGCGAGCACATGGAAACCGTCGGGAAGGATTTCCACGTAGCCGTCTGCCACCGGCACGATGGCCCGCTTGGCTTGGGTCGGCATGGGGTTTTTCTGGCGCAGCCGAAGGGAAGCCATGTCCCAGCAGTCCTTCGCGAGTTTGGGGCTGCCCGCGAAATCGGCGTTGCGGTCGATCCAATCGGATGCCACACCCACACCTTCTGCGTCGCTGATCGCTTGCCAGTAGGCGCCGTTCCAATGGTGGACGATCTCGCCGGTGCCGCTGGTGGCTTGGCACGCCCACAAGCGATCGACGCATTCGGTGGTGCGGCGGGCAAACAGGATGGGGAGCGACGGTGGCTTGCGCTGGCCCTCTCGATCAACCGAGTGGCGGTAGATTTGCTTGTGTTCCTCTGCCTCCAGGTTGATCTTGCGGGCGGAGGCTTCCGCACCCAGGAAACGCGACGCTTCGAATGGCACAATGTTGCTCGGCTCTTCCGTCGTCGGGTTGACAGCCTTCCCTTTTGGGGACACATTGGTTGTAGACATTGTTGTTGGTTCCTCTCAAACCCTCGCCCTGGCCGGTGGGGGTTTGTCGTTGTGGGGGGACAGGCTTGATCAGGCAGCGCGTGGGAGAGCGGTTTCCAAGGCGCGGCGAATGAACTCGCTCTCTGTCATCTCGTTTTCGGCCGCGGCGAGACGAAGGCGTTCCGCCAAGGGGCGTTTGATCCGAACGTGCTTTTTCACGCTGGCGCGGATGCTGTAAGTCGGCGGCGATGAGGGATGGGTGGCGGCGTTCACGGTGGCAACTCCGAAGGTGAAAGGTTTGGTGTGTCCCACATGGGGGACACTTCCACTCAACCACTGCAGGAGCTTTCCGCAACCCACGGTTTTTGACTAAACACGAAAACTGCGGAATCTCCCGCACTTTTTCCGGAAGCCCTGTCCTGCTGGCTTTCCCTTCCCTGCTGGTCTTCCATTAGCCAGCAGAAAGAGAAGACCAGCAGGAAGACCAGCAGCTACAAATCCTTGATTCCAAAAGCTTTCATTCATAGAAAACCGTTCTACTGGTCTGCTGGGTCAAAAAATAATCGGTTTTGAAATTTGAGATACCAACGCTTTCCATGCTCTTTGGACGCATTTGCACAGGGGAGTTGAATCGAAAGCCAGCAAGCCAGCAGCGCACTTCTTAGTCGCAGAAATCCCATGGGATTCAACGACCTTGCACTGCTGATCTTCCTGCTGGCCTTCGATCGCTGCTGGCTAATGGAAGACCAGCAGCCGGAAGTTCCTACTCATCTCCGGCCAAGCACTCCAGTTGCTCGCGCTTGCAATCGGTCAAAAACGGATGCTGAACCTCCCTCCCGGTTTCCACCTCCGTCACCACCACCTCTTCTTCAATCGTAAGGGCGCCATGGTGCCAATCGATGGCATCCAACTCCGCCAAGGACAGTCGCGCGAATGCCTCCATTGCCTCGGACTGGGTCTGGGCGGAGACCTCAATCACCTTGCTCACCAAGTAGTCACCCTGGACGACGAATTCGTAAGTTCCCATCGGCTTCTCCTAATAGTTGAGGTAGTTGAGGTGGTGGCGCATGGTTGGACACGGCCAGTTGAGATCTTCTCGATCGGAGCCATCGGGGCTGATGACCTCCACGAAGCCGTAAACCTCCTCCAACTCGGTACGCCATCCACCGGCTTGAATCTCGGCCACGCCCATCGAGTTCAGAATCTCCAAGGCTGCCGCTTCTGAGTCCGCGTCGATTCGAATTTCCAGTTCGGCCGTCGCGCGGCCCAAGACAACAACTTTCCAGTGATCAGCCATTGGAGCTCTCCTGGTTCGCAGTGGCCACCTGCGCCACGCGCTGGATGGCAAAGAACTTCCCGCGCAACACACCGCTTGCCTGCGCTTGCTGAAGGTGACCGGCGGCGCGCTTGCCGTAAGCCACCACCAACGATCCCGAAGGCGCCGCAGTGCCGGTGGTTCCGTCGGGACGCACAAACTTCAGCCGCCCGCGGGTAAACAGGATCGCCGTCACGTTGGGATGGGAAAGCACGCAGTTGTGCATCCAGCCCGTTTCCATGCTGACGGGCACCAGAGCGATACCGCCACCGGGGTGGTTGGCCAGCTTGCTCAGCCACTTCTCAACCCCCTTGCCGTAGGGCGGATTCATCCACACGAACGCTTGCGTGGGCCACGGCGTGAGCAGGCCGTCCTGGCTCGGCGGGATCATCCGACGGGCCGTGGGCGCCGGCAGCCGCGACGGGTCTTCGGGCGTGCAAGGATCGAGGTCAAAGCCGCGCTTTCCTCCCAGCGCCTTGACGATGGCAGGCGGGGTATACCAATCCACGCTCGTGTGGGCCTTGTCGCTTGCCTTGTAGCAAACGGAGGTGACCCGGGTGGATTTCTGTGCCAGAAGGCGCTTGGAGCGGGTTGCTGCGTTGAACGGCAGAACGTTGGACTTGGGCTGCATGAGGATTCTCCAGGCAATGCTCCGCCAGCACGGCTGCGTTGCCGCGTTGAAGGAATGGGTTTTGGGAGTTGGGCTTGAACTAGCCCGAGAGGCGCTGCTCGCGGCGGGTTACCACCAAGAGTCGTAGAACACGTCCCAACCGTCCTTGATCAATGCGCGGGCCTGCGCAATGAAGTCCAGATCTTCTTCAGCTCGATCGGGATCCGATTCACCGAAGAAGAAGACCACCGTATGGGCCAGCCGCTCATCGAGGACCGCCTGCTCCAATGCGTCGAGGCCTGCCGCTCCGAGAAACACGCGAACCATGTTGAACTCAAACGGGTCAGAGCACCCCGTCCGGGCACTGTGCAGCCCGAACATCCAGCCGTGGAGGTTGGGATGGCATCGCCACTGAAAGAACACCTGTCCCTCGCACGACGTCTCCTCCTTGTGGATCTTTCCCCCATACATATCAAGGCCCATCTTGTTGCTCCATCGCTCCGACCACCGGGGCGTTGGAGTAATCATCCAAAGTGAGGGCTGCCATAGATACGGATATTGGAGGCCTCCAATTCCATTCAGTTGCCGTTAGAGGCGCCTAGCGCCCTGATGGGGCGTCTTTCGAGGCGCTGGCTGCAGGTGCTCGTCCAATACTTGCCTACTAACCTGAGCGCGGGTGGTTTCCAACCGTTGCGCCAAATCGCGGAGGTGAGCCGCCTGTGCTTTTGCCATCCTGAAGAACGTGTCAGCCCAGGCGCGTTTGATGTCAGGCCTCAGCCAAGGCATGGCAAAGGCATCTGCAAACGTCCTGAAGATGACTTTACAGTTGTTCGCACGTCCAAGCTCCTGTATCTGTTGAAGGAGCGCATCGGAAATGTCTTTGCCGGACAGAGGCTCCACAATCACTCGCTGCGCCCCGGACGACTTGACCAGCAAGAAGGGCAACTTAGCTGTGAGCAAGGTATCGGGACTGGTTCCGCGTTCCGTCAGCGGCTTCCAGTAGCCCTCCCCCCTTAGCCAGTCGGCCCAGTCCATTAACCTGGATAGGGTAGTGGCCCTCTTGCGAGTCCCTTTGACCTCGAACAGATGATCCTTGGGAGGGTGCTGTTGGAGCAGTGTCTCCAACTGGCCAGTGCTGATGGCGAGAACACCGGCGGCTTCGTTGAAAGTCAGTTCAAGATCCAAAATGGGACGCCTCAGCCCGTGGCGACGCTGTTCTTTGACTGCCCTCTCCATACCTCCCACCGTCTGCGTCCCCGAGAGCTTTCCAAGAAACCGCTCGGCCGCACGGCGGTAGGCGTCCGCAGCACTGAGGGCCATTAGTTCCGCTCCCTTCCCTTACCACCGGCCTTCGTAGAGCGTGCGGAGGTATTGCTGCTGCGCCGCCCGACCTTGCGCGCCGGCAGGGTGCGCAGCGCCTCCAGGTCGATCCCGTAATCTAGGACACCCAAAGCTGGCGTTCCTCCGGCACCGTTGAGCTTCTCACTCACCGTAAAGGGCCTGCTGTAAGTCGCGTGGTGTTCGTCGTCCAATTCGTGGCCGACGATTTGGGCTCGCATCTCAGAGGCCACACCGCTGCCCTGCATCTCCTGAATCACGGTCTTTCGGAGACTATGGAAACCACGCTTCGCTTTCGGCCACCCACCACTGTGCTTTTGGAGGTAGTAGCTGAACGCCTTCGAAATCCAGTTCCCCGCGCCATTCTTCGCTTTACTGTCAGCCTGCGGAAACAACCGCCAGTCCCCGCTCTCCCTTCGTTCGGCGACGTAGTCCAAGAAACCGAGCTTGATCAGGTCGGGATGCAACGGGACGACCCGATTGGAAACATCGGTCTTCAACCGCTGATCCTCCCCCTCATCGGTAAACCGTATGCACGGGATCCCCTCCTCCTCCTTGACGTCGAGGGTGAACAGCTGCCCCACCTCACCCGCCCGGGCTCCCGTATACAGGCCCAACAAAGCCGCCCAGCGCGCTCCCGTTGAAAGCTGCCTGAAGCTATCGGGTGCGAAGAGTTGATGGACCTGGTCCAAGGTAAAGGCCTGGAAGCCAAATTTTCTACGCTTGCGCTTCTCGGCCATCGAAACGCTGACGTGACCTGCGGCGACGTTGTCTCCCTTTAGCACATAGCCTGAAGCCATTGCCCAAGTGAAGAATCCTCTCTTTCCTGCGAGGTAGCTCTGGCGATTGTTGAGCGTAGAATGCGTTAACCCGCGCTTGGCCAAATGGTCGTAGAAGCGGGCCATCTCAGGCCGCGTGATGGTGTGCAGCTCGCGCTCGGCGCCCAAGAACTCGATCAGCTCTGTCACGGGAAGCAGTTTGATGCCGACCGTTTTGACCTCGATGTCCTCGGCGGCGACTTTGTCCTGCCAGATTCGCTTCGCATCGATGAGGCTGATCGTCTCAGCTGGCAGGGGGTGCGCCGCCGCTGATTCCAACGGGTTTGGCCCAGCCGCCGCCGGAACTGCACCCGCATCACGGAAGTGGAACTTGCCGATTTCTTCCAGCGCCTCCATTGCTCGAGCATGGTCGGCCGCATCCGTGGTCCGAAGACGAAAGCCCGGCAAGTCAATTTCATAACGTCTGGAGCCGTTCTCCGCGACGCTGCGGAGAACATCCTCAACCGTGAGTCCCTTCTTGGTCATGCACCCATCCCTGATGGCATCGAATGCTTGAGCATAACGCTGTGCGATGGCCAAGGCAGCCACCCTTGCGCTATGCAGGTGGATGCCTAGGGGATGCTTGACGAAGGGTTTGCCGAGGATGCCGCGCATGTCCGTCGGAACGCGCATGCGAAACTGGTAACGACCAGTGGAAGAGCGAGTGAGATAGCTTGGTAATCGCATCGGAGTTGTGCCCCGATTTGTGCCCCAAGCCGCCCTTCAAGACCCTAAAAAATGCTGTTTAAAAACAAACACTTACTAAGGATTGGCGGAGAGAGTGGGATTCGAACCCACGGAAGGTTTAACCCTTCGCCGGTTTTCAAGACCGGTGCCTTAAACCGCTCGGCCATCTCTCCAATCGGGTCCCGGTCGCCCGGGCAGCGGCGTATTCTCGCACGTGAAGCGCATTTGCCCAAGACCACCCTTGCCCCCACCCTTCGCATCCGGCACGGTGGGGCCTTCACCGCAATCGGAGCCCCCATGGCCCACCTCGACCTGGCCAACCTGCGCACCACCCTGCTGGACGACACCCAGCTGGCCGCAGTGGCCCTGCACCGCGCCTTCGCCGGGCACCTGCCGGTCAGCAGCGGGCATCTGGTGGTCTGCGATCCGCTGGTCCAGGCCGAGGCGCCGGCGCTGGCCGACTACACCGCGCCGCTGGGCCGGCATCCGGTCGAGATCATCGTGCACAGCGGCCGCCCGGCGTTGGCCGTGGTCTGGTTCAAGCCTCGCGAAGCTCTCACTGCGACCGCCCTGCACTGGCAGATGGCGCACTGGACCACGCAGGACCTGACCGGACTGGATGAGGACAGCTTCATCGGCTACCCGGTCGACGCCGGCATCGGTTGTTTCATGGATACCGACACCCAGCAGGCGCTGCTGGCGCTGATCGAACAGGCCGATGGCGACGAAGAGAGTGAATGGTCGGATGCACTGATCGATCACGATGGCCTGGATGAAGGCGCCGAATACCGCCCTTGGGGCGAGGACTCACCGCATGGCCTGGTCGTATTCACCAGCGGCTGGGGCGACGGCGTCTATCCCAGCTATTGGGCGCTGGATACGTCCGGCATTCCGGTCGCCTTGGTCACCGATTTCCTGTGCATCCAGGGCGGCGATGGGCGCGACGAGCGCGAGATTGCCGACCAGGCCTATCGCGAAAGCCTTCCACCCGAAGAAGCCGAAGCGTTGGCACGGCTGGTAGCGGCCGTGGAACGCGATGATGCGGAGGCGCTGCACACCCTGCTGAAGGATGCGCCGCAGCGCGCCAACCAGATCGAACCAGGCTGTGGCGGCACCGCGCTGTTCGAGGCGATTCGCCTGGATCGTCCTCAGGCATTGCGGGTGCTGTTGCAGGGCGGCGCTTTACCGGCGATGCCCGAACGCCTGCACATGAGCAAGGTGACCGGCTATCTGGACTATGCGCGCTTCCTGAAAAAGCCACGCAGCGCGGAGCTGATGGCGGTGCTGGAAGTGCCCATCGTTGCAGCCGAACCGCCACCGGCCGCACCGCGACGCCGCAGCTTCTGGGACCGGCTGTTCGGCCGGAACTAATCGGCGCCGGAATACAGAAACGCCGGGCATGGCCCGGCGCTACCTTCCTGCATTCTCAGCCCGCATCCACCGCCAGCGCACCCAGCGCACTGGCCTTGATCCGCTCCTTGGCCTTTTCACAGGCGCCACCGCAATCCAGGCGCGAGGCCTCCAGCTGCGGCGGCAGGTGCTCGGCCAGAAAGTCGATGAACACGCGCACCGCCGGCAGCAGGCCGCGGCGCGAGGCGAACACAGCGTGGCACACCCCCTGCGGCAGCGACCAGTCGGGCAGCACCACTTCCAGCTCGCCGTTGCGCACGGCGTCGGCGCAGACGGTTTCCGGCAGCATGGTGATGCCGAAACCGTCCTTCACCATGCTCTGCAGCAGCGGGAAGTCGAAGCCGGCCACGCGCGGCTGCAGGTCGACCCGGCGCACTTCGCCTTCCGGGCCGTGCAGCTCCCAGCGCTGGCGCGCTTCGTCTTCGCTGATGCTGAGGGTGACGTGCTGGGTCAACTCTTCCGGGTCCTTCGGGCGGCCGGCGCGATCCAGGTACTTCGGGCTGGCCACCAGCAGTTCCTGCACCTGGCCGAAGCTGCGCATCACCAGACTGCCATCGTCATCCAGGCGCGAACGCACGCGCAGGGCCACGTCGTAGCCTTCGTTGATGATGTCCACGCGGCGGTTGCTGATGTTCAACTGCAGGCGCACCTTCGGGTACTGCTCAAGGAACTTGGGCAGCAGCTTGGGCAGCTGCATCTGCGCCAGTGACACCGGCACGCTGGCGCGCACCACGCCGCGCGGTTCCGCACTGAGGCGGTCCACCACTTCGCGGGCGGCCTGGGCCTCGGCCAGCATCGTCTGCGCATGGCGGTGCACGCTGGTGCCGACGTCGGTCACGGCGAAACGACGGGTGGAGCGCTGCAGCAAGCGCACGCCCAGGTCGGTTTCCAGCTGGCTGATGCGGCGGCTCAGGCGCGACTTGGGAATACCCAGTGCACGCTCGGCGGCGGCGAACCCGCCGTGGTCGACCACCATCGCGAAGTAGTACAGATCATTCAGGTCATGCATGCCCGAGCTCCATATCTAGAACAATACGTGGCATTCAACCACCTTTATCCCGCCTTTGCAACAACCTATCGTTCTCTCCGTCGGCGGGGCACCCCGCCCCTTCCTCCCAGAACATAGGTGACTGCCATGAAGCTTCTGCATCTCGACGCCAGCGTGCTTGGCGACAACTCCGTGTCCCGCCAGCTGTCGGCCGCCGTGGTCGCCCGCTTCACCGGCCAGATCGACGGCCTGCAGGTCGATTATCGCGATCTTGACGCAGATCCGGTACCGCATCTGCGCAGCAGCTCGCTGGCCAGGACCGACGCCGCCGAGGCAACCGATGCCGAACAGGTGATGCAGCAGTTCCTTGAGGCCGACATCGTGGTGATCGGCGCACCGATGTACAACTTCAGCATCCCGTCCACGCTGAAGGCCTGGATCGACCGCGTGGCCGTGGCCGGCCGCACCTTCAAGTACACCGAGAACGGCCCGGTGGGCCTGGCCGGTGGCAAGCGGGTGATCATCGCCAGCAGCCGTGGCGGCATCTACACCGACTCGCCGGCCGACTTCCAGGAGCCATTCCTGCGCCAGGTGTTCGCCTTCATGGGCATCAATGACGTCGAGTTCGTGCGCGCCGAAGGCATCGCCTACTCGCCGCAGCACCGTGAAGACGCCATTGCCGGTGCGCTGGCAGCACTGCCGTCGCACGAAGCGGCCGAAGCCGCTGCTGCATAAGCGTTCCAGCGTTCGGCGCCCCTCTCTCCTCGTCTGGGCGCTGAACGCGGGCCGGGATCCCCTCCCCCATACCGGCCCACCCTGGCGGCCCCGCTTTGCGGGGCCGTTTTTTTGTGTCTGGTCAGAGGGCCCCATCCACGCATGGCGTGGATCTGCTGCACGTGTGCGTGGATTCGCTGCCATGCACGGCGCTCACCAGAACGTTAGGCTGGGGCCATGAACTACATCGTGACCACTGCACACCGCAGCGAGTTTCCGCAACCGATCACCCTGCGCCGTGGTCAGGCACTAGTGGTAGGCGAACGTTATGAAGGCCCGGAGGGCTGGGACGACTGGTTCCTGTGCGAAGCCGGAGGGCAGCGGCCTGGATTCGTACCAGCGCCTGTGATCGGTCGGGATGCGCAGGGTGGCGCGTTTGCCACGGAGGATTACTGCGCGCGGGAACTGGATGTGGATCCCGGGCAGCTGCTGCGCGGGCAGCGCACGCTCAATGGCTGGGCGTGGTGCGTGCCGGAGGCCGGCGACCCGGGATGGGTGCCGTTGGAGAAGTTGCGCGCTGTGGAGTGATCACGGCGGTTCATCCACGCATGGCGTGGATTCGGTGCCATGCAAGCATGGCACCCACCAGAGCCGCAGCGCCGCCCGATCAGGGAATCAGGCGATGGTTTCCAGGCCGCCCATGTACGGGCGCAGGGCCTCCGGCACGGTGATGCTGCCGTCAGCGTTCTGGTAGTTCTCCATCACTGCGATCATCGCGCGGCCAACCGCCACGCCCGAGCCGTTCAGCGTGTGCGCCAGTTCCGGCTTGCCGGTGGCCGGGTTGCGCCAGCGGGCCTGCATGCGGCGGGCCTGGAAATCACCACAGTTCGAGCACGAGGAAATCTCGCGATAGGTCTCCTGCGACGGCAGCCAGACTTCCAGGTCGTAGGTCTTCACCGCCGAGAAGCCCATGTCGCCGGTACACAGCAGCACCTTGCGGTACGGCAGGCCCAGCTTTTCCAGCACCACTTCGGCGCAACGGGTCATGCGCTGGTGTTCAGCATCGCTCTCTTCCGGGCGACAGATCGAGACCAGCTCGACCTTCTCGAACTGGTGCTGGCGGATCATGCCGCGCACGTCGCGGCCGCCGCTGCCGGCTTCGGAACGGAAGCACAGCGAGTGGGCGGTCATGCGCAGCGGCAGGCGCTCAGCGTCGAGGATCTCGTCGCGAGCGATGTTGGTCAGCGAAATTTCCGAGGTCGAGATCAGATAACGCTTCTGCTCACCCAGTTGGGTGATGAACATGTCCTCTTCAAACTTGGGCAGCTGACCGGTGCCGTACAGGCTGTCGGCATTGACGATCACCGGCACGTTGGTCTCCTGGTACTCATGCTCCCCGCTGTGCAGGTCGAGCATGAACTGGGCCAGGGCACGATGCAGGCGCGCGATCGGGCCGCGCAGCACAGTGAATCGCGAGCCGGACAGCTTGGCCGCGGTCTCGCCGTCGAGCCACTTGTTGCGGGCGCCCAGCTCAACGTGGTCGAGCACCTTGAAGTCGAACTGGCGCGGGGTACCCCAGCGCGCCTGCTCCACGTTGTCGTTCTCGTCGGCACCGGCCGGCACGTCATCGGCCGGAAGGTTCGGAATGCCCATCGAGATCGCTTCGATCTTCTCGCGCAGCTCATCCAGGGCCACTTCCGAGGCCTTCAGCTCGTCGGCGAAGGCAGCGACCTCGGCCATGATGGCCGAAACGTCTTCGCCCTTGGCCTTGGCCTGGCCGATGGCCTTGGAACGGCTGTTGCGCAGGCTCTGCAGCTCCTGGGTCCGCACCTGGATGCGCTTGCGATCAGCCTCCAGGGACTCCAGGGCAGACACGTCGAGCTCGAAGCCACGGCTGGTGCGCAGGCGTTCGGCGAGGTCGGCGGGCTGGTGGCGGAGCAGGGCTGGATCAAGCATGGCAGGTGTCGTGGTGGGTATCAGGGATGGGATTATCGCTTGTTATACGGATTTCTGCCGCCCGGTTCATTCTGGCCGTGGCAGAATCGAGCCATTCCGTACTGGTCCGGTCCATGTCTGCACCCCGCTCGTCGTCCGCCAAGTCGTTCACTGTGCATATCCCGCGCAACGCCCTGAAGATCGCCGGCATCGCCTTCGGCGTGGGCGTGCTGCTGTTCGTGCTGGTCTGGCTGACCGGCCGTGACAAGGAGTTCTTCCGCGCCGACCCGGCCGCACAGACCCCGCAAGAAACCGCCCAGGTCGAGCCCCTGCCGGAACCGTTGGCCGCTGCGGCCGGTTCCAGCGACATGCCGGACGCCAAGCCGGCACCGGTGGAGGAGGAAGCGCCGAAGCTGGTCGAAACCGCCCCGCCGCCGCCCGCCCCGATCGCCGAGCCGGCCCCGGCCACCCCGGGCGCGGCGCCTGCCACGACCGGCAACAGCCAACCGATGCCGATTGCCGGTCAGTCGCCGCCACCGTCCTATCCCGCCGCTGCACTGCGCGCCGGTGAAACCGGCACCGTGGTGGTACGCGTGGATGTGGACGCCACCGGCTATCCCAACAACGCCACGGTGATCCAGCGAAGCGGTTCGCGCGAACTCGACCGTGCCGCCACCGACGCCGTGCGCCGCTGGCGTTTCACCCCGGCGCAGAGCAACGGCCAGGCCGTGCCCGGCAGCATTGAAGTGCCGTTCGACTTCAAGACGCAGTAACTGAACACTTCCCGGCAGGCAAACTGAACCCTGCCGGTGACGTTGACGCAACGCTGACACTTCCCGTCCATGGCTCGGGCAACACTGCCCACGTCGTCCATTGACGGAAGGAGTTTGCGATGACTGCCACGACCCATGAAGACCTTCATTCGCCGCAGCTGCAGCAGGATTCAAGCGTGCAGCACAAGCCCACGTCGCCCTGGATGTGGATCGCGCTGATCGTGGCGATGTTTGCAGCCGCCCTGCTGTGGCTGCGTCATTCCAACCAGGAAGATGTGGCGCCGGCGCCGGTCGGCGAGCGCATGTTGCCAGCCCCTGAGCAGGCCGCAGTAGCCGATGCAGCGGCGCCCGCAGCGCGCCAGACGGCGCCGGCTACCGCTTCGCGGAAGGCCGCACCGGTGGTGCGCAATCGTGAGGCCCGCCCGCTGGCCAGCAACCGCATGCCCACCTACCCCGCCGCCGCGCTGCGTAGTGGCGTGCAGGGCAGCGTCATCGCCAGCCTGAATGTCGATACCCGCGGCAATGTCGCCAATGCCGCGATCGTTTCGCGCAGCGGCGAGCGCAGCCGCGACCTGGATCGTGCGGTGCTGAACACCGTGCAGAACTGGAAGTTCCAGCCGGCGATGCACGAAGGCCGTGCCGTCGCCAGCGTGGTGCGGGTCCCGGTGGATTTCCGTACCGAGCAGCGTTGATCGCGGACGAGGGGTTCGTGATGTTTAGACGGAGGCTTCGGCCTCCGTCCTTTTATGCGGAAAGGCGTGCCAACCAAGGTTGGCACCTACCGGGTGAGGTGAGCGTGCCAACCAAGGTTGGCACCTACCGGCTGATGTGAGCGTGCCGGCCAAGGTTGGCACCTGCCAGGCAGTGCGATCCGCCGGGCATGGCCCGGCGGTCGCGATGCTGATCAGGCCAGGTTGAACCCGGCGCGGCGCGCCAGGCCATCGAAATCCGGGAAGGATGTGGCGACGTTGGCGATGTCGTTGATGCGCACTTCGCCGTCACTGATCTGGCCGGCAATGGCAAACGCCATGGCGATGCGATGGTCGCCGTGACTTTCGATGGTGCCACTACCCAGGCGTACACCGCCGTGCAGGGTTGCGCCATCTTCAGTTTCGTCCACCTGCATGCCCAGCGCGCGTAGGCCGGTCGCCATTGCGGCAAGGCGGTCCGACTCCTTCACCCGCAGCTCGGCTGCACCGCTCACCACGGTCTGGCCTTCGGCCGCTGCTGCCGCAACGAACAGCGCCGGGAACTCATCGATCATGTCTGGCACCAGCTCTTCCGGAATGCGCGCGCCCTTCAACGGGGCGTAGCGCACCACCAGGTCCGCCACCGGTTCACCGCCCTGCTCGGCCGGATTCTCTTCGGTGATGTCCGCACCCATCAGCCGCAGCGCGTGCAGCAGGCCGGTGCGGCGCGGATTCAGGCCGACCTGCTTCAGGCGCAGCTCGGAGCCGGGAATGATGCTGGCAGCCACCAGATAGAACGCGGCAGACGAGAAGTCAGCCGGCACCACGATGTCCGTGGCGCGCAGGCGCTGACCACCGCGCAGGCGCGCCTTGCCCGGCGAGAATTCGATGTCCACGCCGAACGCGGACAGCATGCGTTCGGTGTAGTCGCGGGTCGGGTGCGGTTCGACAACGCTGGTTTCGCCCTGTGCGTACAGGCCTGCCAGCAACACCGCCGACTTGATCTGCGCGCTGGCCACCGGCGAGGCGAAGTCGATGCCATGCAGCGTCTGGCCGCCATGCACGTGCAGCGGCGGCGTGCCGTCATCCTGGGTGTCGATCTTCGCGCCCATCTGCGACAGGGGGCCGGTGACACGGCGCATCGGGCGGCCGGACAGCGACTCATCGCCGATCAGCGTGCAGTCGAACGCCTGGCCTGCCAGCAGGCCGGCCAGCAGGCGCATGCCGGTGCCGGCGTTGCCGCAGTCCAGCGGCGCATCCGGGGCCTGCAGGCCGTCGACACCGACGCCGTGCACGATGCGCTGCGACGGGCTGGGCGTTTCGATGCGCACACCCAGCTGGCTGAAGATGCGCGCGGTCGCGCGGGTGTCTTCGCCTTCCAGGAAGCCTTCGATATGCGAGGTACCATCGGCCAGCGCGGCGAACATCACCGAGCGGTGCGAGACCGACTTGTCGCCGGGAATGGTCAGGCTGCCCTGCAGCGGCTGGCCCTTGCGGGCGATCCAGTGTTGCGCGTTGCTCATCGTTCGATCATTCCGTAAACGCCGGCAGCGCCGGCGATGCATCAGGGGGCGGCGACCGAGGCCGCCACAGCAACTCTCAGGGCACGGCCACCGGATAGGAACCCAGCACCTTGATCTGCGCCGAGTGCGCTTCCAGTTCGGCCAGCGCGGCCTGCATCGGCGCGTCGTCGATGTGGCCGGCCAGGTCGATGAAGAAGCCGTACTCCCACTTGCCGTGGTGCGACGGGCGCGACTCGATGCGGTTCATGCTGATGCCGTGGCGGGCGAACGGGCTGAGCACGTCGAACAGCGCACCGGGCTTGTCATGGATGAACACCAGCACCGACGTGCGATCGTGGCCGGAGGTCGGGAAGATGTTGCGGCCCACCACCAGGAAGCGGGTGGTGTTGTCGGCATCGTTCTGGATCGGCTTGGTGACCACCTTCTTCAGGCCGTACACATGGCCGGCGCTCTCACCGCCGATGGCCGCCGCATCATCGGCGTTGCGCGCACGGCGCGCACCTTCGGCATTGCTCGAGACCGGAATCTTCTCGGCCTTCGGCAGGTTGGCGCGCAGCCACGCCGAGGTCTGCATGAACGACTGCGGATGCGCGTAGATGCGCTCGATGTCCTCGATGCGGCCGCTGCGCGACATCAGGTACTGCTGTACGCGCAGTTCCACTTCGCCACAGATCTTCAGGTTGGAGGTCAGGAACATGTCCAGGGTGATCTGGATGGTGCCCTGCCCCGAATTTTCCACCGGCACCACGCCGAAATCGGCATTGCCTGCTTCCACTTCCTGGAACACTTCTTCGATGCTGGCCATCGGCAGGCCCAGCGCCGAGCGGCCGAAGTGCTTGAGCACGGCCTGCTGGCTGAAGGTGCCTTCCGGACCGAGGTAACCGATCTTCAGCGGCTCCTGCTGGGCCAGGCAGGCCGACATGATCTCGCGGTAGACGTGCACCAGCAGCTCATCGCTGAGCGGGCCTTCGTTGCGGTCCACCACCATGCGCAGCACCTGCGCTTCGCGCTCGGGGCGGTAGTAGTCGACGGCGGCGGCGAGCTTGCCCTTGGCCTTGCCGACCTGGTGGGCGAAGCGAGCGCGCTCGGCGATCAGGCTCTGGATGTCGCGGTCGATCTGGTCGATCTTCGAGCGCACATCGGCCAGTGCCAGCGGCGCCTGGGTCGGTGCCGGGTTCGAGGCGGCCTTGGTCTTGCCCTTCGCCTTGGTGGACGCGCTGTCCTTGGCCGGTTCGGCCTTCTTCGGCGCCGTCTTGCTGGATTTGCTGCTTGCCATCGGAATTCCTTGTTGCGGGGCCCGCACCCGACGGTGCGCGCCGTTCATTGCTCAGCCGTGACGCTGCTGGAAATCGGCCATGAAGGCGACCAGCGCCTCGGCCCCGGCCAGCGGCATGGCGTTGTACAGCGAGGCGCGGATGCCCCCGACCACCTTGTGCCCCTTCAGCGCCAGCAGGCCAGCGGCCTTGGCTTCGGCGACGAAGCGGGCATCGAGCTCGGCATCGGGCAGGAAGAACGGGATGTTCATCCGCGAACGGGCCGCATGTGCGACCTCGTTGCGGTAGAAGCCGCCAGAGCCGTCGATGGCGCCGTAAACCAACGCGGCCTTTGCGGCGTTGCGCTTGGCGAACTCGGCCACGCCGCCTTCGGCCAGCATCCACTTGAACACCAGGCCAGCCAGGTACCAGTTCCAGGTCGGCGGGGTGTTGAGCATCGAATCGCGGGCGACGTGCGAGCGGTAATCGAAGATGTCCGCACGCGGCTGGCCACTGCGCTCGAGCAGGTCGCGGCGGATGATCATCACCGCGATGCCGACCGGGCCGAGGTTCTTCTGCGCGCCAGCATAGATCACGCCATAACGGCGCACGTCCAGCGGCTCGCTGGCGATGGACGAGCTGAAATCAGCGATCAGCGGAACGTTGCCGGTGTCGGGCACATCACGGAACTCGACGCCGTGGATGGTCTCGTTGGCGGTGATGTGCACGTAGGCGGCATCGGGTGACAGCCGCCAGTCGGCACGTGCCGGCAGCTCGCGGTAGCCGTTGGCCTCGCTGCTGGCGGCGATGTTGACGTCGACGTAGACACCGGCCTGCTTGACCGCCGTCTTGCCCCAGTGGCCACTGACCACGTAATCGGCGCGCTGGCCGGGGGCGGCGAAGTTGAGCGGGATCAAGGCCTGCTGGGTGGTGGCACCACCGGACAGGAACAGCACCGCATAGTCTTCGGGGATATCGAGCAGGCGACGCAGGTCGGCCTCGGCCTCGGCGGCCACGGACATGAATTCCGCGCCGCGATGGCTCATTTCCACGATCGAGGCACCGGTACCGTGCCAGTCCAGCATTTCCGCCTGCGCCTGGCGCAGGACCGATTCCGGCAAGGTCGCAGGGCCGGCACTGAAGTTGAACGCGCGCGTCATGTCACACCTGTGGGGCAAGATCCCTAGTATGCCGCAGTGCACCAGCCTTGCGGCCTTGTGGCGCAAGGGAAATTTGGTTTCATTGGAATCCATTGGCCGGGCGCACAGCACCGGTAGCCGCCAACCTTGGTTGGCACACGCCGTCAGGCGTCATGGCCACCGAAGGAGCGTGCCGACCAAGGCCGGCATCTACCAAAGCAGCCCCAGCGGAAGCAGATCAGCGCGCGCCGAACCAGAGCAGCAGGCTGAGCAGCGCGGCCAGCAGCAGCGCACTGACCAGCAGCCACGGCCAGCGCCGGACCCTGCGCGGCACGGCCGGCAGCACCGGCGCCTGCTCGGCGTCCTGGCTGGACTCGTCTTCATCCGGCAGCGGGCGTCGGCGTGGGTCATGCGGTACTTCCAGCACGAACCGGTGTTGGCCATCGAACACCACCTGGTCGCCCGCCTGCAGCCAGCAGTGGCGCACGGCCACGCCGTTGACCCGGGTGCCGTCGGCACTGCCCAGATCGCGCAGCAGCACGCGCTCGCCATGCACTTCCACACGGGCGTGCTGTTCGGCGAAGGCCGGCTCATTGATCTCGATGTCGGCGTCGCCGCCGCGACCGACCAAGCGGGTTCGCGACAGGGTGAAGCTGCGGCCATGGTGCAGGCCGCCGACGCCGCGCAGCAGGCGCTGCTGCTCATCGGAGCCGTCGTCGTTCTTCGGCGCAGGCGCCTGCAGCAGGCTCTCTACCTCGCCCTGCAGGACCATCTCCACACCATCCACGTACACCGCATCGCCCGCACGCAGCAGCGCCATGCGCCGCACCGGGCGGCCGTTCACGTGGATGCCGCGGATGCCGTTGCCGACCTGCAACCAGAGGCCGCGATCGTCCATGCAGAACTGCGCCAGCAGCAGGGCGCCGTTGCCGGCATCGCCGAGCCGCACACTGCCGTTGGCCTGGCGCACGATGCGTTGCACCCCGGGCCTCAGCGGCTGGTCGGGCTGTTGTTGTTGACTGAAGTGAACAAGCAGGTTCTGCACGCGGCGCAGCCTAGCAGGTTGGCCGCCAACGAAGAAGAACCCACGATGAGTGCTTGGCGCGGAGGCCCTCGATGCGCACAATGCTCGCCCTCATTGATCATCCCCGCCCTGCGCCAGGAGCCTGCATGTCCACCATCGATGTCCGCCACGCCCACGCCCTGCCCGACGCACAGGCGCGCGCCGCGATCGAACAGGTTGCCGCCAAGTTGTCCGAGCGCTTCGGCCTGAAGTCGTCCTGGACCGCCGACGTACTGAATTTCTCCGGCAGCGGCGTGGACGGTGCGATCGAACTGCAGCCGGGCGCCGTGCGCGTGACCGCCAAGCTCGGCTTCCTGCTGTCGGCAATGAAGGGCATGGTCGAAGGCGAGATCCAGCGCGTGCTGAAGGAAAAGCTGGGCTGAACCCCGGCGGCGGCCGTCACGGCCGTGCAACGCCAACGCGCGCTACTCTCGGGACAGGCCCAACTCCCACGGGAAGTGCGATGAACCACTACGAAAACGACGACCGCCGCAACGACGACGCCTCGTTCGGTGACCAGGCCGAGCGCTTCTCGCGCAAGCTGAGTGACTCGGCGCAGCAGGTCTGGCTGGCCGGCCTGGGCGCTCTTGGCCGTGCACAGGCTGAAGGCAGCCGCTTCTTTGATGGTCTGGTGAAGGAAGGCGAAGCCTGGGAGGCCCGCCGCCGTGAACGCCACGGCGAACAGGGTCCGGGCTGGCGCGACAACGTCGAGACCTCGCTGGACGAGGCCCGCGAAAGGGCCTCCGGCACCTGGACCAAGGTTGAGAAGGCCTTTGATGACCAGGTGCAGGGCGTGCTCAAGCGCCTGCACGTACCCACTGCCGACGAGGTGACTGCGCTGGAGGCCCGCATCGACGCCCTGCACGCTCGGCTGGCCAAGCTGGAAAACCGTGCGGCCTCGGGCGCCGATGCCCCCGCACCTGGCAGCCACCAGTCACCCGGCGGCGTGCCCTGACCGGGCGCATGTTGCAATGCAATAAAATTTGATTGACAATCGCGAGCAACCCGCCAATCGCTTCGGCTGCCGTTTGTTCCCTCCCCTCACGGCTTCAGGATTGGCGGGTTTTTCGTGTCCGCCGTATACCGATCTGCGCGCTCCATCACGCTTCCTGTCAGGAACATCCTGACCCAGCCGGGCACCGCGACCTTTACACTGTCGCTCTCCGCTTTCGCCCCTTCCGCCCTACTCCTGCATGCTCCCCTGGATCCTGGCCCTGCTGTCGGCCCTGCTTACCTGTTCCCTGGCCGTTGTCTATCTGTGGTGGATCAAGCGGCGGCAGAAGGAGATGCAACTCGGCCTGCAGGCCTTGGCCGGCATGCACTGGCGCGAATTCTCGGTACTGGTCAAGCGCATGCTGCGCGAGCAGCGCGGCCTGCGAGAGCTGAATGACCCGGGCGAGGAATCCCGTGAGCCGAGCAGCGATTTCCTGCTCAGTGACGGCCCCAACAGCTGGCTGGTGTCGTGCAAGCACGGCCTTGCGTACCGCATCGGCACCGCCGCAGTGAACGAACTGGGTGCGGCCGCGCGCCTGGCCGGCGCCAAAGGCGGCGTGCTGCTGACCGAAGGCCGGATGGAACGCGACGGCCGCAGCGCCGCCGAGAAGCAGGCGGTCGAGGTGCTGGACGGCCCGCGCCTGTGGCCGTTGCTGCAGCCCTATCTTCCGGCGGAAATCGAAACCCGTGTGCGCGCCAGCGCCCGCCATGAAGCCCTGCGCCGGATCGCCATTGCCGCTCTGGGTTCGGCCACGCTGGGCCTGCTGGTCGGCTTGGGCCTGCAAGGGCTGCATGTGCAGAACGCCCCGCCCGTTGCCAAGGTGGCGGTCGCCTCCGCGCCGGTCGCGCCTGCGGTTGAGGTGGCGTCCGAACCGGCGCCGGCGCCGGCGCCCGCCAGCATGCCAACGGCCGCCGCGCCTGCACCGGCCACACCCTCCACCGACGCACGCAGCAACGCCAACCCGGATGCCGCCACCCTGGAGCGCTTCCAGTCCGATCTGTCCCGCGCCTTGGCCGGCAAGCCTGGGATCGCCAGCGGCGTCTGGCTGACCCGGCAGACGCTGGCCATCAACCGCACCGGCGAGCTGGACGCGGTGTGGCCGCAGGTCTGCGAGGAAGTGCTGCACTACCCCGCCCTGCGCAACGTGCGCATCCAGCTCAACGCCCGCCCCGGCGTGGATGAGCCGGTGCGCTGGCGGCAGTGCGCTACGTATTGATTGGGCTGTCCGTAGATCAACGCCATGCGTGGATGCCCTTGTGGAGTCGAGCCACGCTCGAC
Source organism: Stenotrophomonas sp. GD03654 (assembly GCF_029845105.1). Classification (NCBI taxonomy): domain Bacteria; kingdom Pseudomonadati; phylum Pseudomonadota; class Gammaproteobacteria; order Lysobacterales; family Lysobacteraceae; genus Stenotrophomonas; species Stenotrophomonas sp. GD03654. The sequence goes on from NZ_JAOCLC010000008.1 coordinate 95,188, forward strand.
TCAATCGCATCGCGCGAACAGCAGCCGAGCATTGGCTCGGCTCTACATGGCGCCTGTTCAGCCCAATGCTGCGAGATGCGCGAGCGGGGTCGACCCTAGCGCGCCCCAGGCGCGAAGCGCGCGACCAGGTCCCAGGCGTCGCCGAGGAACACCTGGCGCACACGGGTGATCGGCTGTTCGCCGCGCCAGGTAAGGCGCTCGATCACCAGACAGGCGGTGCCGGGCTTCACGTCCAGCAGCTTGGCGGTGGCGGTGTCCGCGCCCCAGGCGCTGATGCGGTGCTGGGCGCGGGTCCACGACACGTTCTGCAACAGCCAGCTACCCGGCGCGGTGGTGTTGAAATCGACGTCCAGCACCTCGGGCACACCCACCGGGCTGATCAGGCGATGTTCCAGTGCCAGCGGGCGGCCGTCGGCCAGATGCAGGCAGCGCATCGCCAGCAGGTTTTCCTGGCCGGCCAGCTCGACTTCACCGGCATTGCGGGCATTGGCCAGGCGCAGGTCGCGCTGCAGCAGACGATACGCGTACTGATGGCCGCGCGAGCCGACTTCCATCGCGATATCGGGAATCTCCAGCGCCACCTGCTCCAGGTGCGGGGGCTGCCGCGCCACGAACGAGCCAGCGCGACGGCGGCGCTCGATCATGCCGCTCTCGGCCAGCGCGGTCAGCACCTTGTTCACCGTCATCCGTGAGCAGCCGTACTGCTCCATCAGCTCGTGTTCGTACGGAATACGAAAGCCCGGCGCCCATTCTCCGCTGAGGATGCGGCTTTCCAGATCGCTGCGGATACGCTGGTTGAGCGTGGCGGACTTGCTGGCCTTCACGTAATGGGGTCTCTGTGGCGGGAGGCGATCAGCCCAGCACGCCCTTCAGCGCAGCGGCGAAGGCGGTGGTGATCGCCTCGCGTTGCAGGTGGCGGCCCTCGGCCACGCATTGGCGGCCATGGCGCCAGACCGATCGCAGCGCGCCATTACGTGCGGCGAACACCCAGCTGTCAAGCCATGCGTCATCCTGCCGCGCCTGCAACGCGGGGTGCTCAGCATCCAGCTCGACCAGGTCGGCACTGGCCCCCACCTGCAGGCCGGCGGCCACGCCCAGGGCCTGTGCGCCCCCGTGCAGTGCGCCTTCAAACAGGAAGCGACCGGTGCTGCGGGTGGCATCCGGCGCCAGCACGTTGCGACCGCGCAGGGTCAGGCGCTGACCGTATTCAAGCAGGCGCAGTTCTTCGGCCGCGTCGATCAGCACATTGGAATCGGAGCCCACACCGAAGCGCCCGCCCTCGCGCGCGAACGCCTGCATCGGGAACAGACCGTCACCCAGGTTGGCTTCGGTGATCGGGCACAGGCCGGCCACCGCCCGGCTGGCCACAATGGCCGCGCGCTCGTCATCGGTGATGTGGGTGGCATGCACCAGGCACCAACGCGCATCGACCGGTGCATGGTCGTACAGCCACTGCACCGGACGCTGGCCGCTCCAGGCCAGGCAGGCCTCGACTTCGCGCACCTGCTCGGCGATATGGATGTGTACCGGACCGCCGGTGAGCGGCAGCAATGCACTCAATTCCTCGCCGGTGACTGCACGCAGGCTGTGCGGGGCAATGCCGAGTACCGCGTCGGGCAGCGCGCCCAGTGCCGGCTTGGCGGCGTCCAGCAACTGCGCAAATCCCTCTACGTCATGGATCAGGCGTCGCTGCGCCGGATTCGGCGGCGCGCCGCCGAAATCGGCATGTGCATAGAACACTGGCAGCAGGGTCAGGCCGATACCGGTCTGGTCGGCCGCCGCCGCGATCATCGCACTCATTTCGGCGCGGTTGGCATAGGCATGGCCATCGGCGTCGTGGTGCAGGTAGTGGAATTCGCCGACGCGGGTGAAGCCGCCTTCCAGCATTTCCATGTAGGCCTGGGCGGCGATGGCCTGCACCGCGTCCGGGCGCAGATGGGCCAGGAAGCGGTACATCAGCTCACGCCAGCTCCAGAAACTGTCACCGTCGCCGCCGCCGATCTCGGTCAGGCCGGCCATGCCGCGCTGGAAAGCGTGGCTGTGCAGGTTGGGCAGGCCCGGCACCAGGATACCGACGCGGGTGTCGCCGTGCTGGCCGCCCTGCCCCGGGTGGATCGCCGTGATGCGGCCGTCCTGCACCTGCAGGCGGACATCGCGGGCCCAGCCGTCGGCCAGCAGGACGTGGGCGGCATGGAAACAGTGCGTGGAACGCGAATCCGACATGGCTGGACAACCCGAAATGGACGCCTATATTGTATAGACATATAAGCACAGCCGCGTTGTGGATGCCATGCACGTCGATACCCTATGGTCCAACGTTCACCTGATCACCCTCGATGGCGAAGGGCTGGGTGTCATCCGCGATGGCGTACTGGCCTGCGCTGACGGCCGCATCGTCCATGTCGGTCCAGCCGGCAGCGATGCCGAGCTGCAGCCAACCACCCGCATCGATGGCGAAGGCCGCTGGATTTCGCCCGGCCTGATCGACTGCCACACCCATCTGGTCTACGCCGGCAACCGCGCCAACGAGTTCGAGCAGCGCCTGCAGGGCGTCAGCTATGCCGACATCGCCCGTGCCGGCGGTGGCATCGTCTCCACCGTACGCGCCACCCGTGCTGCCACCCCGGAACAGCTGGCCCGCGAAAGCCGGCCGCGCCTGCTGGCGATGCGTGCCGAAGGCGTGACCACGATCGAGATCAAGTCCGGCTACGGCCTGACCCTGCCAGACGAACGCAAGCAGCTGCAGGTGGCGCGCGCGCTGGGCGAGGAATGCCGGGTCAACGTGGTGACCACCTTCCTCGGTGCGCACGCGGTGCCACCCGGCCGAGAGGCGCAGGAATACACCGACGAAGTGTGCGAGGTGATGATTCCGGCCATTGCCGCCGAAGGCCTGGCCGAGGCCGTGGACATCTTCTGCGAGAACATCGCGTTTTCGCCGGCACAGGCCCGTCAGGTCTTCGAAGCAGCGCGCGCGCACGGGCTGGCGATCAAGATCCATGCCGAACAGTTGAGCAACCAGCATGGTGCCGAACTGGCGGCCGGCTTCGGTGCGCTGTCGGCTGACCATATCGAACATCTGGACGACGCCGGCATTGCCGCGATGGCCGCCGCCGGCACCGTCGCCGTGCTGCTGCCCGGTGCCTTCTATTTCACCCGCGATACCTCCCTGCCGCCGATCGCCGCGCTGCGTGCGGCCGGCGTGCCACTGGCGCTGGCCACCGACAGCAACCCGGGCACCTCGCCACTGACCAGCCCGCTGCTGGCGATGAACATGGGCGCCACGCTGTTCCGCCTGACCGTGGACGAGTGCATCGCCGGCTTCACCCGTGAAGCGGCGCGCGCGCTGGGCCATGGCGAGCGCATCGGGCGACTGGCCGTGGGCCTGGACTGCGACCTCGCGATCTGGGACATCGACGCGCCCGCCGACCTGGTCTATCGCATGGGATTCAACCCGCTGCACGCGCGCGTGGTGCGCGGACAGCCCGACCTGCCTGCCTCCTGGAGCAACACATGAGCAACACCCTGGTTCTTCGCCCCGGCCATGTCACTCTTGCCCAGTGGCGGCAGGTCTATCGCGGTGCGCCACTTGCACTGGACCCGGGCGCGCTGCCGGTAGTGCGCGCCAGTGCTGCTGCAGTCGCCGCGATCGTCGCCAAGGGCGCGCCGGTGTATGGCATCAACACCGGCTTCGGCAAGCTGGCCAGCGTGCGCATCGAGCGCGAAGATCTGGCTACCCTGCAGCGGAACATCGTGCTCTCGCATGCCGCCGGCGTGGGCGAGCCGATGCCGGCCAGCGTGGTGCGCCTGATGATGGCGCTGAAGCTGGTCAGCCTGGCGCAGGGTGCGTCGGGCATCCGCGAGGAAACCCTGCTGCTGCTCGAAGCGATGCTGGTCAAGGGCGTGCTGCCGGTGGTGCCCGCGCAGGGCTCAGTGGGTGCCTCGGGTGACCTGGCCCCGCTTTCGCACCTGGCCAGCGTGATGCTGGGCGTGGGCGAAGCCTTCATCGGCGGCGAGCGCCTGCCCGCAACCGACGCACTGGCACGTGCCGGCCTGCAGCCGATCGAACTGGGCGCGAAGGAAGGCCTGGCGCTGCTCAACGGCACCCAGTTCTCCACCGCCTATGCACTGGCCGGCCTGTTCGAGATCGAGACCGTGTTCCAGGCCGCACTGGTGACCGGCGCGCTGTCGGTGGAAGCAGCCAAGGGCTCGGACACGCCGTTCGACCCGCGCATCCACGCGATCCGCGGCCAGCGCGGGCAGATCGCCACCGCCGCCACCCTGCGCACGCTGATGCAGGGTTCGGACATCCGCGAGTCGCATCGCGACAACGACGTGCGCGTGCAGGATCCGTACTGCCTGCGCTGCCAGCCGCAGGTGATGGGCGCGGCGCTGGACATCCTGCGCCAGGCCGCGACCACACTGGAAATCGAAGCCAACGGCGTGTCCGACAATCCGCTGGTGTTCACCGATACCGGCGAGGCGCTGTCCGGTGGCAACTTCCACGCCGAGCCGGTCGCATTCGCCGCCGACATGCTGGCCATGGCGGTGTGCGAGATCGGTTCGATCAGCGAGCGCCGCCTGGCGATGCTGGTCGACCCGGCCCTGTCCGGCCTGCCGGCGTTCCTGACCCCGCGTCCGGGCCTGAATTCCGGCTTCATGATTCCACAGGTGACCGCGGCTGCGCTGGTCTCGGAAAACAAGCAGCGTGCCTACCCGGCCAGTGTTGATTCGATCCCGACCTCGGCCAACCAGGAAGACCACGTGTCGATGGCCGCGCACGGCGCGCGGCGCCTGATGCAGATGGCCGAGAACGCCGCCAACGTGATCGGCATCGAACTGCTGGCCGCTGCGCAGGGCTGCGACTTCCATGCGCCGCTGCGCTCCAGCGCCGCGCTGGAAACCGTGCGCGCCACCCTGCGTGCGCAGGTGCCGACGCTGGAAGAAGACCGCTACTTCCACCCGGACATGGTGACCGCCACGAATCTTGTGCGCAGCGGTGCACTGGCGCAGGGCCTGGGAGAGCTGCTGCCGACCGTGGAACCGCAGGCATGAATGCCCATCCCGAATGGTTGACGGTGCACGAGGGCGACGCCCCGTTGATCGTCAGCTTCCCGCATACCGGCAGCGAACTGCCGCACGACCTGATCGGCGACTACCACTCGCCGTGGCTGGCCCGTCGCGATGCTGACTGGTGGGTGCACGAGCTGTACGACTTCGTGCGCGGCATGGGCGCCACCACGGTGCGCTCGGCGATCTCACGTTCGGTGATCGACCTCAACCGCGATCCCAGCGGCGTATCGCTGTATCCGGGCCAGAACACCACCGGCCTGTGCCCACTGACCACCTTCGACAACCAGCCGCTGTACCACGCCGGGCGCGAACCGGATGACGCGGAAATCGCACGTCGCCGCGACACGTATTTCCTGCCTTACCACGATGCGCTGGCTTCGCAGATCACGCGCCTGCGTGCACGCCACGGCACCGTGGTGGTGTACGACGCGCACTCGATCCGCTCGCATATTCCGCACTTGTTCGACGGCGAACTGCCGCAGTTCAACCTGGGCACCGCCGGTCCTTCGGGTGCGCCGGACACGTCCTGCGACAACGCCCTGAGCGATGTGGTTGAAAACCTGCTCAGGATCAGTGGCATGAGCCAGGTGCGCAATGGCCGCTTCAAGGGCGGCTGGATCACCCGCCACTACAGCAACATCGCCGGCGGCGTGCACAGCCTGCAGATGGAGCTGGCCTGCCGTGGCTACATGCACGAACCCCTGCCGGACCAGGTGGACGAACACAGCTGGCCCACCCCGCTCGACCCCGACCACGCCGCACCGCTGCGCCATACCCTCGCGCAGGTGCTCAACGCCTGCCTTGAATTCGCTACGAACCGGAGCGCCGCATGACCCGCAACGACCCGTCCCGCACCATCGCCGCGCCGACCGGCACCACGCTCAACGCCAAGAGCTGGCTGACTGAAGCGCCGTTGCGCATGCTGATGAACAACCTGCACCCGGACGTGGCCGAACGCCCGCAGGAACTGGTGGTGTACGGCGGCATCGGCCGCGCCGCACGCGACTGGGAAAGCTTCGATGCCATCGTCGAAACGCTCAAGCGCCTGGACGATGACCAGACCCTGCTGGTGCAGTCGGGCAAGCCGGTGGGCGTGTTCCGCACCCACGCCGATGCGCCGCGCGTGCTGATCGCCAATTCCAACCTGGTGCCGCGCTGGGCCAACTGGGACCACTTCAACGAGCTGGATAAGAAGGGCCTGGCCATGTACGGCCAGATGACCGCCGGCAGCTGGATCTACATTGGCGCGCAGGGCATCGTGCAGGGCACCTACGAGACCTTCGTGGAAATGGGCCGCCAGCACTTCGGTGGCAACCTGACCGGCAAGTGGCTGTTCACCGGCGGTCTGGGCGGCATGGGCGGCGCACAGCCGCTGGCTGCCGTGATGGCCGGCGCCTCCTGCCTGGCCGTCGAGTGCCGCAAGAGCAGCATCGACATGCGCCTGCGCACCGGTTACCTGGATACCTGGACCGACAATCTGGACGAAGCGCTGCGCCTGATCGACGAGTCGTGCAAGGCCGGTACACCGACGTCGGTGGGCCTGCTCGGCAACGTCGCCGATGTGCTGGCTGAGTTGCTGGCGCGCGGCATCAAGCCGGACCTGCTGACCGACCAGACTTCCGCGCACGACCCGGTGAACGGCTACCTGCCGCAGGGCTGGACCGTCGAGCAGTGGGATGAGAAGCGCGTTTCCGCCCCCAAGGAAGTGGAGAAGGCCGCGCGCGCGTCGATGGCCAACCACATCCGCGCCATGCTCGGCTTCCACGCACTGGGCGTGCCGACCGTGGACTACGGCAACAACCTGCGGCAGATGGCGCTGGAGGAAGGCGTGGCCAATGCCTTCGACTTCCCCGGTTTCGTGCCGGCCTACATCCGCCCGTTGTTCTGCCGCGGCATCGGCCCGTTCCGCTGGGCCGCGCTGAGCGGCGATCCGGAAGACATCGCCAAGACCGATGCCAAGGTGAAGGAACTGATTCCGGACAACCCGCACCTGCACCGCTGGCTGGACATGGCCGCCGAGAAGATCAAGTTCCAGGGCCTGCCGGCGCGCATCTGCTGGGTCGGCCTGGGTGACCGCGACCGCCTGGGCTTGGCCTTCAACGAGATGGTCGCCAACGGCGAACTGAAGGCGCCGGTGGTGATCGGTCGTGACCACCTGGACAGCGGCAGCGTCGCTTCGCCGAACCGCGAAACCGAAGCGATGGCCGACGGCTCCGATGCGGTGTCCGACTGGCCGCTGCTGAACGCCCTGCTCAACACCGCCAGCGGCGCGACCTGGGTGTCGCTGCACCATGGCGGTGGCGTGGGCATGGGCTTCTCGCAGCACGCCGGCATGGTGATCGTCTGCGACGGCACCGAGGCGGCAGCCAAGCGGATTGGGCGTGTGCTGTGGAACGACCCGGCCACCGGCGTGATGCGCCATGCCGATGCGGGGTATGAGATCGCGGTGGAGT
>NZ_JAOCLC010000009.1:0-101415 GCF_029845105.1 Stenotrophomonas sp. GD03654
GTCGACTGACAGTCGACTCTACCGGCTCCGATGCGTTCACGCAGTACCTGCCTGCAGGCGGTCATACATCCGCACAAGGTCGACCAGGGTGCGCGCACCCATCTTGCGCATCACCTGCGCGCGGCGCACCTTCACCGTGATCTCGCTGACCCCGAGGTCGCCGGCGATCTGCTTGTTGAGGCGGCCGCGTACCACACCGTCGACCACCTCGCGCTCGCCGGCGTTGAGAGTGTCCCAGCGCAGTCGCAGCGCGCCGAGTGCCTCGCCGTCGCGGCGGCGCTGGCGGTCGATCTCGATGCCCTTGTGGATGGCATCCAGCAGTTCCTGGTCGCGGAAGGGTTTGGTCAGGAACTCGATGGCGCCGTCCTTGATCGCGTTGACGCCCATCGCAATGTCGCCGTGGCCGGTGATGAACACCACCGGCAGCTGCAGGCCGTGACTGCCCATCGTGCGATGGAACTCCAGCCCACTCTGGCCGGGCATGCGCACGTCCAGCACCAGGCAGGCCGGTGCATCTTCCAGTTCGTGTTCGAGGAAGGCCTGGGTGGAAGCGAACGCCCGCACCTGCAGGCCCATCGAGGCCAGCAGGTCTTCCAGTGCCGCGCGCACCGACGGGTCGTCGTCGATCACGTAGACGATGGGTGCTGGATCGATGGCTGGGGCAGCGGGCTTACGCATGTTGAACGTCCGTGGCGATGGGCAGGTCGAAGACGAAGCAGGCACCGCCGCCTGCTGGTCGTTCGGCGCGGATCTGGCCGTCGTTGGCCTCGATCATCGAACGGCTCAGGCTGAGGCCCAGGCCGAGCCCATGTGATTTGGTGGTCCAGAATGCATCGAATACGCGCTCGGGATGATCGGCGGGCAGGCCCACGCCCCGGTCGCGCACGCTGAGACTGACCCGCTGGCCGTCACGCCGGGTCAGCAGGGACAGCCGACGGTCGGCGGCGGGGACTGACTCCATCGCGTCCACCGCATTGAGGATCAGGTTGCCAATTACCTGCTGCACCTGCACGCGGTCGGCCTGCACCAGCGGCAGGTCGGCATCCAGCAGCAGGGCCACCGCCACGCCGTGCTGGTCCAGTTCACTGCGCGACAGCGCCAGCATCTCCTCCACCGCCTGGTTCAGGTCGAAGGCCCGTCGTTCCGGTGCCGCGCCCTGGGTCAGGCCGCGGATGCGGACGATCACGTCACCGGCGCGGTGCGCATCGGCCAGGATGCGGGCTACGGTCTGGCGTGCCTTGTCCACGTTCGGTGGGTCCTGGGCCAGCCAGCGTTGGCAGGCCTCGGCGCTGCTGGCGATGGCCGCCAGCGGCTGGTTCACTTCATGGGCGATGGAGGTGGTGAGCTCGCCCACGGTGGAGGCGCGCGCCACCCGCAGCAGACGGCCCTGCGCTTCCTGCACGGCGGCCTTGGCCGCTTCCATGTTCAGGGCGAGATAGGTGGTGATGCCGATCACCAACATGCCGATCACCGAATTGACCAGGCCGATGCGGTAGGTGCCGAAGCGGGTCAGGAAGAAGCTCAGCCCGGTGAGTGCGATGCAGGCGACGGCCAGGGTGATCAGCCCGCGCGCGCTCAGTACGCGCGCTGCGGCGAGGATGACCGCCGCGTAGAAGCAGGCGGCGGCGACCGCGTAATCGGTGACGGTGTCGATCACGAAGATCGCCGCCATCACGACGATCAGGGCCAGCAGCACCAGCGGGCGACGGGGCGACAGCGATGGCATCGGGACGGCTCCCTGGCGTGGGCGGAAAGGATAGCAAAGCCATCGTCGGTCGATGCCGGCCCTGGTCGGCGTGCTCTTGTGCCCTGGGTGCCAGCTCCTGGTAGGTGCCGACCAACGGTCGGCACACACCAAAGCGATGTACGGTGCGTCCGGGGATCATGAGGTTGCCGGCCAGCGGCCGGCACTACTCCTCCAGGCTGGCGTTCCAGAACCCCTGCAGCACGCCGGGGGTGGTCGCCAGCGTGGCCAGCACCGCATCCAGTTCACCGGCATCGACCGTGGTGGCATACAGTACGGCTTCTATCTCCACGTCGCGCTCGCCGAACGGGCGCTGGTCCACCGCGCGTACCGGGTACTGCGCCTGCTCAAGCAGCAGCAACAGCTGGTCCAGCACCTCGGCCTGCTGCTCGCGCTGGCAGACCACGTTGATCGCATAGGTCGCCTCGCTGAACGCTTCCGGCAGCGGCTGCCGCTGGATGCGGTTCACCACCGGCCGCAACAGGGTGTTGGCGGCCAGCACAAACACCGCAGCCAACACCGCCTCGGGCAGCAGCTTGATGCCGGCACAGGCGCCCACTGCCGCCGATCCCCACAGGGTGGCGGCGGTGTTCAGGCCGGACACCTGCGCACCGTCCTTCATGATCGCGCCGGCGCCGAGGAAGCCGACGCCGGAGATCACATAGGCCACCACATGCAGCGGCGAGGGTGGTCCGCCATACAGGTCATGGAAGCGCACGGCCAGGTCGACGAACACCGCCGCACCCACCGCCACCAGCGTATTGGTACGCAGGCCGGCGGTGCGTTGGCGCAGCTGCCGTTCCAGGCCGATGGCCGTGCCCAGCACGAACGCCACCGACAGGCTGATCAGCGAACTCAGGGTTGCGCCGGCGTTGAACGCCGGCAGGTTCGGATTGATGTCCATTGTGATTCTCCCTGGACAAGGCGGCGGGCGCTTACTGCCAGCCGTAGCGACGGATGTAGAACTTCTTCAGCGCGGTGGTCAGCACCGCATAACCGAACAGGATCGCCACCAGGAACGGCCAGTAGCCGGCCGGCAGCGCCTGCAGCTTGAAGTAGCCGGCCAGCGGGCTCATCGGCAGGGCCACGCCGATTGCCATGATCAGGCCGGTCATCACCAGCAGCGGCGGCGCGGCGATGCTCTGCAGGAACGGCACCTTCGGCGTACGGATCATGTGCACGATCAGCGTCTGGGTCAGCAGGCCGACCACGAACCAGCCGGACTGGAACAAGCCTTGGTCGGCCGGCGTGCGTGCATCGAACACGTACCACATCAGCGCGAAACAGGTCAGGTCGAAGATCGAGCTGATCGGCCCGAAGAACACCATGAAGCGGCCAATGTCCGCCGGGTTCCACTTCAGCGGCTTGCGCACCAGCTCCTCGTCAACGGTGTCGAACGGGATGGCGATCTGCGAGATGTCGTACAGCAGGTTCTGCACCAGCAGCTGCAGCGGCAGCATCGGCAGGAAGGGCAGGAAAGCCGAGGCCACCAGCACCGAGAACACGTTGCCGAAGTTGGAGCTGGCGGTCATGCGGATGTACTTCAGCATGTTGTTGAACGTGCGCCGGCCCTGGATAACGCCTTCCTCCAGCACCATCAGGTTCTTTTCCAGCAGGATGATGTCGGCCGCCTCCTTGGCGATGTCTACTGCGCTGTCCACGCTGATGCCGATATCGGCCGCACGCAGCGCTGGTGCATCGTTGATGCCGTCGCCGAGGAAGCCGACCACCTTGCCCTGCGCGCGCAGCTCGCGCACGAGGCGTTCCTTGTGCAGCGGCGTCAGCCGTGCGAACACGCGATGGTGGTGCAGCGCCCGCGAAAGCGCACCGTCATCCATGCGCTCGATCTGCGGGCCGGTCAGGATGGTGTCGGCGTCCAGCCCCACCTGTGCGCAGACGCGGGCGGTCACCAGTTCGTTGTCACCGGTGAAGACCTTGACCTCCACGCCATGCGCGGCCAGCGCCTGCAGCGCCTGCGCAGCCGATTCCTTCGGCGGGTCCAGGAAGGCCACGTAGCCGACCAGGGTCAGTCCGCACTCGTCGGCCTGCGAGTAGGCGGTCTGGCTGGCGGCGGTCTCCTTCATCGCCACCGCCACCACGCGCAGGCCCTGTTCGTTCAGTTCCTCGGTGGTCTGCCGCACCCGCGCCAGGCGGCGCTCGTCCAGAGGCATGTCCTGGCCGTTCTCGCGCACGGTGCTGCACACCGCCAGCATTTCTTCCACCGCGCCCTTGCAGATCAGCTCGTGGTGGTCCTCGCGCTCGGACACCACCACCGACATGCGACGACGCTCGAAATCGAACGGAATCTCGTCCACCTTGTGGTAGTCCTGGGACAGCCGCAGCGAACTCTGCAGCTCCACGTGTTCCAGTACCGCACGGTCCAGCAGATTGATCAGGCCAGTCTGGAAGTGGCTGTTGAGATAGGCGAACTTCAGCACGTCTTCCGAATCGTGACCGAACACATCGGTGTGACGTTCCAGCGCGATCCTGTCCTGGGTGAGCGTGCCGGTCTTGTCGGTGCACAGCACTTCCATCGCGCCGAAGTTCTGGATCGCATCCAGGCGCTTGACGATCACCTTGCGCCGCGACAGCAGCACCGCACCCTTGGCCAGGGTGGAGGTGACAATCATTGGCAGCATTTCCGGGGTCAGGCCCACCGCCACCGACAGCGCGAACAGGAACGCCTCGGTCCAGTCGCCCTTGGTCCAGCCGTTGATCAGCAGCACGAACGGCACCATCACCAGCGCGAAGCGGATCAGCAGCCAGCTGACACTGTTGACGCCGGCCTGGAACGCGGTCGGCGCACGGTCGGTGGCGGTGCTGCGCAGGGCCAGCGTGCCGAAATAGGTGCGGTTGCCGGTGGCCAGCACCACGGCGGTGGCGGTACCGGACACCACATTGGTGCCCATGAACAGCAGGTTGTGCTGTTCCAGCAGGCCAGCCAGGCCGTCGCCCGGGTGCGCGAACTTCTCCACCGGCAGCGACTCGCCGGTCATCGCGGCCTGTGCCACGAACAGGTCCTTGGCAGTCAGCACGCGGCAGTCGGCCGGAATCATGTCGCCGGCCGACAGCACGATGTGGTCGCCGGGCACCAGTTCGCGGATCGGCAGGTCCAGCAGGCGCGCCGGGCGCCGGCTGTGCAGGTGCGCACCGAAGTACTGGTCGGCCACATCGGCGGCCTCGGTACCGGGATTGCGGCGCAGCACGCGGGCGGTGTTGCCGACCAGTGCCTTCAGCCGCTCGGCCGCGCGGTTGGAGCGACCCTCCTGCACGAAGCGGATCAGCGTGGACAGCAGCACCATTGCACCGATCACCATGGTGGCCTTGATGTCCTCGGTCAGCCAGGACACCGCCGCCAGCACGGTCAGCAGCAGGTTGAACGGATTGCGGTAGCACTGCCAAAGGTGCCGCCACCACGGTAGCGGCTTTTCGTGATCCACCTCGTTGGGACCGAGCGTCGCCAGCCGCTCCTCGGCCTCATGCGGGCTGAGGCCATCGGCATGCGAATCCAGCGTGAGCAGCAGCTGGGTTTCATCCTGCTGGGCGAGGGTGACCAGGCCGGTGGTGAGCGCGAACGGCGCTGCTTCAGTGCTACCCGGGCCAAATCCGGCTTCGGGCATCGCACGGCGGCGGAACAGGTTGCCTGCGCGACGGCTGCGCAGGAAGGCGTTGAACCAGGCGTTGAGCAGGCTCATGGGACGCTCCTCGAATGTCAGAGCCGGCCGCGGCCGGAACATGAACGGAATAGTTGGAAAGGTCAGGCGTGGCGCATCGCCAGCACCGCCGGCGACCACGGCTGCATGTGCAGGCGCTGGCTGCCACCGATGCACAGTGGCTTCATCGCATCGCGCAGGGGATAGGGCAGATGGCGCAGCACAGTGATGCGCTCGCTGATCGGCAGCAGCGACAGCGCGTCGGCCACCACGCGCGGTGAACCGAGCGACAGCGAGCGGGCGAACATCACGGGGCCGTGCTGCAGCAGCTGGCTGCGCAGGGCGGCGACATCGCGCTCGCCAATCAGGCGGCGCAGGGTGATGTAGAGGATCTTGTAGGACATGGGGGCGATCTCCAGGCAGGCGGCGCCTGGCGGTCCCCCGTCACTCAGGCAGGCAGGGACCGGCGGGCAGGCGCCAGGAACAGGCAACAAGCGGTCATCCGGGGCGCGGTGCGCCCGGCAGGGTCGGGGTCCATCTGCGTCTCCATGAGGGGAGGGTGCCGGCCAGGATTGCCCTGGCCAGTCGCGCTATTGTCCGCCCCTGAATGGGGCAGGCCTAGAGGCTCGTGGGTTAGCCGGGCTATACCTTGGTATAGCCGGGCATGCGCAGCGCCAATCAAGGGTTCAGTGATGGATCAATGCGAAGCGCTGGTCTGCTTGCACACGTCGTACTCGCCACGGGTCAACGTCTTGTCACGGTCGGTATCGCAGGCATGCAGGCGTTCGGCCCAGTCCGGCGCCACGGCATCCACCTCGGCCAGCGTGACGATGCCGTCCTTGTCCTTGTCCAGCGATTCGTAGGCAGGGATGAGCCTTACTTCTGTCACGTCCTCGGCGGCGGTGGCCCTGCTGGCCTCCTGCGGATTGGAACAGGCGCCCAGCAGCAGGCCCGCAGATAGCGAGAGAGCGATGGGAAGGCAGCGATAACCGGTCATGGCGTGCTCCTGGGGAAAGGGCGAACCACCGGTGCGGTGGTCACCGCCGGATCTTCTGCGCGGAGCTGTAAGCGGGCTGCGAAGAATGGGGCCGTGGACCGTTGCCGGTGGGTCGCCATTCACCTGGCCGCGCAGCAGCGATTGCGCGGAGTCGACGCTACCCTCGAACGGTGGGATGCCGGCCAGCGGCCGGCACCACCATCTGCTCAGAAACGGTCGGCAAAGGCGTCCGTCGCCCGCACCAGCGCATCCACCGTGGCCGGCTCGTTCGCGCTGTGGCCGGAGGTCACCATCTGCAGCCGGGCTTCCGGCCAGGCCTTGGCCAGATCCCACGCACTGCGCGGCGGGCAGATGATGTCGTAGCGCCCCTGCACGATCACGCAGGGCAGGTGGCGGATGCGATCGATATCGCGCAGCAGCTGGTCCGGCTCCAGGAAGATGCTGTTGCGGAAGTAATGCGCTTCAATGCGGGCCTTTGCCAATGTGTCCAGCGGGTCGTCGGTGGATTGCGCATCCACGTCGTGCTGCAGGGTGGCGGCGTTGTCTTCCCAGCCCAGCCAAGCCTGCGCGGCTTCGATGCGGGTCGCTTCATCCGGGCCATCCATGCGCGTCCAGTAGGCCGCGATCATGTCGCCACGCTCGGCTTCCGGTATGTAGGCCTCATAGCGTTCCCAGCGTTCCGGGAAGATCCAGCGCGCACCGCCGTTGGCCTCGGCGAACCAGCGGTTCTCGATCTCGCGGCCGAGGAACACGCCACGCACGATCAGGCCGGTGGCGCGTTCGGGATGCGCCTGCGCATAGGCCAGCGACAACGTCGAACCCCATGAGCCGCCGTAGACCAGCCAACGCTCGATGCCCAGGTGCTCACGCACCTTCTCGATATCGGCCACCAGATCCTGCGTGGTGTTGTCGCGCAGTTCGCCGAACGGTGTGGAGCGGCCGCTGCCGCGCTGGTCGATCAGCACGATGCGGTACCGCGCCGGATCGAAGAAGCGGCGGTGGGTGGGCGAGATGCCAGCACCCGGGCCGCCGTGCAGGTACACCACCGGAATGCCCTCTGGCGTGCCGCACTCTTCGATGTGCAGCGTGTGCAGATCGCTCACCTTCAGGGTGAACTCGCGGTACGGCTCGATGGCGGGGTATAGGGTTCGCACGGCGGACGTCTCACAAGCAGGGGCGGCCAGCATAGCGCCCCCGCCTGCTGCCTGCAGCGTCGTGCTCCTGCGCGGCGCTGGAAATGGGCTGGCCGATGCGCATAAGCTTCCGCGATGCAAGCGACCACGACCGGGACGTCAACCTTCAACTTCACCCTCCGCAGCGGCGCGCGCGAGCTGCTGAAGTGGATCGCACTGCTGGCCATGACGGGTGACCACGTGGCCAAGGTGGTCTTCGGCGGCTACGTGCCGGTGGTCAGCGAACTGGGGCGCATCGCCTTCCCGCTGTTCGCGCTGGTGATGGCCTGCAATCTCGCCCAGCCCGGAGCCGACCTGCGCAAGTCGATGCGCCGGCTCGCGCTGTGGGGGCTGATCGCACAGCCATTGCACGCATTCGCGTTTGGTTCCTGGCTGCCGCTCAACATCCTGCTCACCTTTACATTTGCAGCAGTAGCCGTACATGCGCTGGCGAACAATCGGCCGGTGCAGCTGTTGCTGGCTGCCGGCGTGCTGCCGCTGTTCGTGGACTATCAGTGGGCCGGGGTTGGCAGCGTGCTGCTGGCCTGGATCGCGTTCCGGCACCGGGCGTGGTGGCTGTTGCTGGTTGCGCTTGCAGCGGTGTGCTGGGCCAACCACAACGGCTGGGCACTGCTGGCCATTCCGGTAGTGCTGCTGGCGGCGCGGGTGCCGTGGCAGCTGCCGCGCTGGCGGTGGGCGTTCTACGGGTATTACGTGGGGCATCTGGCGGTGCTGGCGTTGGTTGCCCATCTGCTTGTGTAATGTCGGAACTGGCATGTCGAGTGTCTTGAATGCCGGATGCGGTCAAGGAATGCGCGTCGCAGGTGGGGGTGAAGCATGCCGCCATCGGCGTGTGTAGAGTCGAGCCATGCCCGACTCAGCGGGCGAACCGGAGCCGAGCATGGCTCGGCTCTACACGTTCTGGGAAATCCACGCCATGCGTGACCGGCAAAGCGAGCCGAGCATGGCTCGACTCCGCAGGTGATGCATGTCTGGCGTGGAGGCGCCTGCCTCAGAAGTCCATCGTCGCCGACACCAGCACCGTCCTCGGTGCACCCAGCGCCAGGCTCGACAACAACGGCATGCCCCAATACGCCTTGTTGGTCACGTTGTTCACACTGGCTCTCAGCGCAAGCGGTCGACCCGCCACGGTGGTGCTGTAGCGCGCCCCGACATCGAACAACGTGCGGCCCGGCACTGACAGGCTATTGTCGGCACTGATGTACTGCTTCGACATCGCCGTGGCATTGCCGGTCAAGGTCAGGCCCTGCAAGGTCGGTACATCCCATTCCACCCCCAGCTTGGCCTGCCGTTGCGCTACGGCGGTGGCGATGCGTCCCTCATTCACGCCACCGGCCGTGCGGGTCAGTTTCGGCTGCACGTAGGCCACGCCACCGAGCAGGCGCACGCCATCCAGTGGCGTGCCGAAGAAGCCCCATTCCACGCCGCGATTTCGTTGCTCGCCACCGAACGAGAAGATATTCGTGACCGGGTCGGTATAGCTGCTCGGTCGCTTGATTTCATACACACTGAAGGTGTGCGCGAAGCTGCCGAGGTCCAGCTTCAGGCCCAGCTCCTTCTGCCTGGTGCGGAACGGTGCGAACACATCACCGGCATTGGCAGCGGTCATCGGCGCGGTGGCGCCCTGGCTGAGGCCTTCGATGTAGTTGGTGTAGATGGAGACCCTTCCGGTGGCCTTCACCAGCAGCGCCGCTGCCGGCGTGTTGGCGCTCTCGTCGTAGCGCGAGGTGCGCGCACCGCTGGCGACATTGAAGGTCTCACTGACCACCTGCTGGCGGCGCACGCCCAGGGTCAGCTGCACGCGGTCATCGGCGAAGGCGAGGGTGTCGGCGAAACCGAGGCTGTCCAGCCGCAGCTCGGTGTGCGAGATGTGCGGCGCTACGAACGGTGCCGCCGGGCCCCATGCCGGGTTGTACAGATTGGTGGTCCAGTCCCAGCCTGGCACGCTGCGGCGGCCGTAATCGTTCTGGGTGTGCTGGTAGTGGGTCACGTTGGCGGCCCACTGATGGCTGACGCTGCCGGTGTGGAACGAGCCGCGCAGGCCGGCATCTGCGGACTGCTTCTTGATATCGAAGGCGAGCTGGCCGATCACGGTGGTGAAGTCGGCGGCTGGATTGAGGATCTGCGCGCTGATCGAACCATTGTAGCGGTAGTCGGTCTTGCTGGTGCCGTAGGCCAGGTAGGCCATCAGGGTGTCATTGATGTCCAGCTCGCCCCGCAGCATCGCGCCCTTGTCCTGGCTGTCCACGTAGGCCCAGTCCGGGTTGATCAGCGTATTGCCACGCGGCGGCCGCGGAATGGCCACGCCCGGTGCCAGACCGACACCGCGTGCCGGGCCGTCCACGCGGTCATCGGCGCTGTACAGGTCGGCCGACAGCCGCGCACGTTCGCCGCGCCAGTCCACTGCCAGTGCGCCGAGCTGCACCTTCTTGCTCTGCTTGCCGACCGCGCCATCACCATCACGGTACGCGCCGTTGAAGCGGATGCCGAACTGCTTGTCGGCGCCCAGGCGACGGCCCATATCCACATGGGTGCCGAACTGCGCATCGGAGGCAAAGTTGGCGCTGACGCGCAGCAGCGGTTGATCGCCGGCACGCTTGGGGACCAGATTGACGCTGCCACCAACCGAACCGCCCGGCGGCATGCCGTTGAGCAGCGCGGAGGGGCCCTTCAGCACCTCGATGCGCTCGAACATTTCCGGCGAGGTGCGGTAGTACGGCGCCATGCCGCTCAGGCCATTGAAGGTGGTGTCGCTGGTGTTGGAGGCGAATCCGCGGATCGCGTAGTTCTCGCTCCACGAACCGGTGACGCCGTTGCTGAACACCGTAGGGTCGGTGGCGGCGATGACGTCGGTCAGGTCCTTGGCCTGGCGGTCGCGGATGAAGGACTCGGTGTAGCTGACCGTACTGAACGGCGTGTCCATGAAGTCCTTGTCGCCAAGCAGGCCGACGCGGCTGCCGGCAGCCACTTGCCCGCCCGCGTAGTCCGCAGTGACCCGGCGCTGTTCCTGCACCTGCACCGAGGGCAGGGTGGACGGTGCGGTGTCGGCCAGCGCGGCGAACGAGGCAAGCAGCCCCAGCGTGAGGGCTGACACCCGGTAGCGCAGGGGCATGCCCGGCGGATGCATCTGACCGGAGAAGGGGGCGGCAGCACGATGCTGCGGAGAAGAGAAGTCGTACACGTTCATGCCAGATTCCTGTGAATCGCAGGCGCGAGCGCGCCTGGCGCGCTGCCGACGGCAAGCACGGGGAGAAGGCGCAGCGCAGGGTTGTTGGCTGGGTGGGGACCTGGCGGGAGGTGAGCCATGGGCTCGACTACGGGCAGCGTGCTGGACGCATTCCGAATTAGTTGAGTAAATTAAACTAAATCAATCGAAGCGGACAAGGGGGTCCCTTTACTGGCACCCTCAGCAGGGTATGAGCACGCACCCAGATCCAACGGCGCCGACCCGTGGCCGCCCACCGACCATCACCCCGGAGCGCCTGGCCGACATCGGCATCCGCCTGGGCCTGCCCAACCTGACCATGGCCAACGTGGCCGCCGAACTGGCGGTGACCCAGGCGGCGCTGTACAAGCGCGTGGCCAACCTGGAGGCATTGAAGCGCCTGGTGGCGGAGACGGTGTTCCAGCGCTGGCAGATTCCGCTTGCGTCGGTCGATGCACCGGGTGGGCTGGAGGCCTACCTGATGGGGTTCGTGGAGTCACTGTGCGAGGTGGTGAAGGCGCATCCCGGGCTGCCCCCATACCTGCTGCGGCGCACGGTGGCGACCGCGTCGATGCTGGAAAAGATCGCCTCGCACCAGGCGCACGTGGCTGATGTGTTCGGCCTGCCGGTGGACAAGGTGCGCTGGCTGCTGGCCACGATCGCCTTCTACTGCATCGCCGGCGCCGACACCATCTACGCGATTGCGGACGATGAAGAAGGGCAGGTGATCACCGAGTTCAAGCAGGGCATGCGGGCGTTGGTGATCGGCTCGTTGCAGCTAGTGGAGGCGGACGGCGCCCTGCAGGGTCGAGCCATGATCGACGGATCTTCCCGATGAATGCAGTCGAGCATGGCTCGACTCTACAATGCGGCCATGCCTGCCACGCCTACTCTCGATGATCTTCGCCGCCACGCGGTGGCGCGCACCCTGTTCAAGCCGACCACGCTGCTGACCGCGATACGACGGCTGGGCTTCGTGCAGGCCGACCCGATCCGTGCACCGGCACGCGCGCAGGACCTGACCCTTCGGCACCGGGTAAAGGACTACCGCGCGGGCGATCTTGAGCGGCGCTACACGCGTCTGCCGGTGGAAGAGGATTGCCTGGTGAACTACGGCTTCCTGCCGCGTGAACATCTGGCGCTGATGCACCCACGGGTTTCCAAGCGCGAGTGGGATGCCGAGACCCGTCGCCGCGCCGCCGACGTGCTGGCCTTCGTGCGCGAGCGCGGCAGCGTGCACCCGCGTGAGGTCGACCAGGCGTTCGCGCATGGGCGGGTGACCAACTACTGGGGAGGCACCAGCAATGCCAGCACGCATCTACTGGACGGCATGCACTACCGTGGCCTGCTGCGGGTGCAGCGGCGCGACAGCGGTACGCGCATCTACGCGGTGGCTGAGCATGCCGAGCCCGATTCCAGCGAACAGGCGCAGATCGAACGTGCTGCCGCCCTGATCGATCTGGTGGTGCGCAAGTACGCGCCGCTGCCCTCGGCGAGCCTGACCTATCTGGTGCGCCTGCTGGGCTATGGCGCACCGCATCTGTCCGAGCAGACCCGGCAGGCGTTGGCGTTGGCCAAGCAACAACTTGCCAGCTGCACGCTGGAGGGCACTACCTGGTACTGGCCGGCGGACGAGAACCCGCGCTCGCGCCGCCATGCGCCGGACGACCAGGTGCGCCTGCTGGCGCCGTTCGACCCCGTGGTGTGGGACCGCCGCCGCTTCGAGCTGCTGTGGGGCTGGGTGTACAAATTCGAGGCGTATACGCCTGCACCGAAGCGCCAGTACGGCTACTACGCGCTGCCAGTGTTGTGGCATGAGCAGGTGGTGGGCTGGGCCAACCTGAGCGTGCGCGAGGGTGAGTTGATGTCGAACGTGGGCTATGCCGGGAAGTCGCTGGCCCGCGACAGGGTGTTTCGTGGTGCGCTTGAAGACGAACTGCAGCGCATGGCGGATTTCCTGTAGCGCCGAGCCATGCTCGGCTGTTGTTTGCGCGGGCCCAGGTGCCGAAGCAACGCGCGTGGCGTCGTGATACCTGGCGCCCACCAAGATGGGCCGCTACCAGCGCAACGTTAGTGGCCGACGTTGGTTGGCGTTGCAATGTCAACGACGCGCATGCACCGGCCAGCGGATCTCGAACGCGCTGCCGCCGCGTTCGGTTGGACGGCATTGCGCCGTTCCGTGATGGGCCACAGCAATCGCCCGTACCACGGCCAGGCCGAGACCTGAGCCACCGCTCTGCCGTGAGCGCGACACATCGGTGCGCTGGAAGGCTTCGAAGATGCTGTCGCGCAGGTCGTCTGGCACGCCGGGGCCGCCATCTTCAACGGTCACGGTGCAATGGCCTTCAGCCAGCGACACGTGCACTTGCAGCGGGCAGGGAATGGCATGTCGGCGTGCGTTTTCCAGCAGTGCCAGCACCGCCTGGCGGATGCGTGCCGGATCGCAGTCGGCAAGCGAGGGCCGTGCGTCCAACGTCACCGAGAAACCACTCTCGGTCAGCGCCTCGGACATCGCCTCCACCACGGCCGCGACCTGCACGCTGACATCGCTGCGCTGCAGGCGCAGATCGAGGTGGCCACTCTCGGCCAGGCTGACCACGCGCAGGTCCTCGATGATGCGGGTCAGGCCCTCCAGCTGGGTGAGCATGCTGTTGAACTGCTCGGGGCCGGGCTCGAACACGCCCTCGGCGATACCCTGCAGGCGGCCACGCAGGATGGTCATCGGCGTGCGCAGCTCGTGTGCGATGGCCGCGTTCCAGAACACGCGGTTCTCAGACATCCGGCTCAATCGCTCGGCCATGGAGTTGAAGTCGCTGACCAGCGTGGCGGCCTCGGTCATCGAGGTGTCTCCGCCGCGCGCACGCGCCTCCAGGTCACCGCTGGCCACGCGACGCAGGCTTGCGGCCACCGAGTTCAGCGGGGTGATGATGCGCCGGGTCAGGCGCGAAGCGATCAACGTGGCCAGCGCCACCACCACGGTGGCGGTCAACCCGATCCACAGCCATTCCAGTCCGGACGGCATGATGGTTTCCGGCTCGTCGTACCACCGCGGATAGAACACCTCCATCAGGTAGTAGAACAGGTAGAAACCGCTGATCGACAGCACCGTTGAGCACAACGAGGCGACGGTGATGGACAGCGTGATCTGACGACCGATGCTCTTGCCCTTGGGATTCATCATTCAGTCCAGGAAGCGGTAGCCAACGCCACGGATGGTGGCAGGAATGCCAATGACACCTACCTCTTCCAGCTTGCGACGCAGCTTGCTGACATGGCTGTCCACGGTGCGTTCCTGCGCATCGCCCTCAGGCAGGCAGGTCTGCAACAGGTCCAGCCGGCTGTGCACCTGACGCGGTGCACGGGCCATATGCACCAGCAGGCGAAACTCGGTAAGCGTGAAGTTCAACGCGCGCACATGATCCCCGGTGCGCACGGCGACCTCGTGGCTGCGCAGGTCGATCTCGAATGGTCCCTGGCGGATCACCCCATCCGGCTCCTCGGCGACAGGCTTCGCGCTTCGGCGCAGCACCGCCTGTATACGGGCGACGATCTCGGCCGGATTGAAGGGCTTGGCCACATAGTCATCAGCACCGACGCGCAGTCCGGTCAGCTTGTCCACGTCCTGGTCGAGCGCGGTGAGCATGATCACCGGCGTGTTGCCGCGCCGGCGCAGCTCGCTCAGCACCTGCCAGCCATCGAGTTTGGGCATCTGCACATCCAGCAGCACCAGGTCCGGGCGCAGTTGGCGGTGGCTGGCCAGGGCGGCCTCGCCATCCGCGGCGCGGGCGCTGCGCAAGCCGGAGCGGGTCAGGTAGGCGCCGAGAATGTCTGCGATCTCACCCTCATCTTCGGCAATCAATACCAGAGGTGGTTGTCGGGTGCGGAGATCGTGTTTCATGGGGTGCTGCGGATTCGGAAAGAGAGTGGGCAGATGCGTCGGCAGGGGCAGCGTCATCGTCGGCGCTCCATGGCCTGTGCTTCCTCATTGGCGGCCCACGCCAGCGTTGCCAGCACCAGGGTGCGATGCAATGACGGTTGCATCGGGTCCTTGCTGAGCAGCTGCTGTACAGCAAGTGCGGATACGGCGGCGGGCAGCTTGATCCAGCGCGCCGCCATCGTGGTTGCATCCACCCGCGCCTGCAGGCGCATTGCCATGTGCAGGACGGTGCGCAGACGGAGGGCCGCCAGGGCGATGACCAGTACGGCGGCAGCGATGATCAGCAGATGCAGCGCAGTACCGCTTGCCGGGTGGGTCGCCCACCATGCCGCCAGGCCGATCAGGGCCAACGCAGCGGGCGACCCGAGGTGGTTCAATCGGCCGGGGCCATCGCTGTGGAACCACACCAGTGCGGCGGCGCCGAAGCCTGCCAGCACGGACGGCAGCGCGTGCTGGCTGGCCAGCGTGCAGACGCCGGTTGAGGCCAGCACCAGCACGAGCAGCCACGGCGAAGGCGCGCAGCAGGCCAGATAGGCGCGACGCACGTCGATCGAGGGCATATCTGGATAAGGTCGGGTCACGGCGCGCAGGCAGTCGACAAGGGCGCCGAGGCTAGCCTCCATTGATGGAGACTCGGTCGAGATTGTGTCGAGATTGCGTGGACGCGGGGAGCCCGATTCAGCCGGCGGTGGCGCGCCTGAACGGCGGCCACGTCTCCATGCAGTCTCCACAGTGGCTCCAAGAAACGTCCACTCCGGGCTCGCAGACTGCGGCCTCAGCGGTCGCACTGGGTGGCCGCCCGAAGCCGGGCGTTTCAATGAACAACCGCAGGACC
This sequence comes from Stenotrophomonas sp. GD03654, assembly GCF_029845105.1. NCBI lineage: Bacteria > Pseudomonadati > Pseudomonadota > Gammaproteobacteria > Lysobacterales > Lysobacteraceae > Stenotrophomonas > Stenotrophomonas sp. GD03654. Next base: position 15,565 of record NZ_JAOCLC010000009.1, read on the forward strand.
TGGATCATTGCCGCGGCCGTAGCTGCCGTTGCAGGCACCGCCGGCTGGTGGGCATTCACAGGCGGCGATGATGCCGCGCTGATCACTGCGCCGGCAAGGGTTGCGGACCTGGAAAAGACCGTGCAGGCCGTTGGCCGGGTCAACCCCAAGGAACTGGTGGCGGTGGGCGCGCAGGTGTCGGGCCAGGTCACGCGCCTGCACGTGGTGCTGGGCCAGCGTGTGCACGCTGGCGACCTGATTGCCGAAGTGGATTCGCAGCCGCAGCGCATCGCCCTGCGCAGCGCCGAAGCGGCTGCCAACACGCTGCGTGCCCAGCATGCGGCCAGCCAGGCGCGCTACGCCCAGGCCATCCGCGTGCATGAGCGCCAGTCGCAGCTGGTGGCGTCGCGGCTGGTCTCGCAGGAAGGTTTCGAGTCCGCGCGGGTGGCGCGCGAAGCGGCGCGCTCTGACGTCGCAGCGCTCCAGGCCCAGATCGACCAGGCGGTGACCCAGGTGGAAACGGCGCGGATCAACCTGGGCTACACCCGCATCGTCTCGCCTTCCGACGGCTACATCGTGGCTATCGTCACCAAGGCCGGGCAGACGCTGAACTCGATGCAGACCACGCCGACCATCGTGATGCTGGCACAGATGGACACGATGACGGTTCGCACCGAGATCGCGGAGGCCGACGTGGAGTTGATCGCGCCTGGCCAACCCCTGTGGTTCTCCACGCTGGGACCGGGCGGACGCCGCTACGAATCGCATCTGCAGCAGCTTGAACCCGCGCCGTCGTCGATTGCCGACGTGGCCACCGGCAACACCGGTGGATCGGCGCAGACGCCGAAGGCGGTGTACTACGCCGGGCTGTTTGACGTACCCAATCCGGGCCTGAAACTGAAGCCGTCGATGACGGTGAAGGTGACGATCCAGCTGGCGCGCGCCGCCAACGCGCTGCAGGTGCCGTTGACGGCAGTGTCCGAGAGCGATGACAGGGCGGGCAACCGCGCGACCGTGCAGGTGATCGATGCCAAGGGCCGTGCCCGCGAGCGCGCGGTGACGACCGGCCTGCGCACCGCTACTGCGGTGCAGATCCTGTCCGGGCTCAAGGCAGGTGAGAACGTGGTGGTCGGGCAGGCGCCCAGTGGCGCGGAAGCCGAGCCCACCAGCCTGCTGGGGATGTGAGCATGGCCGACGCGCTGCTTGAACTGCATGGCGTATCGCGCGCCTATCGCTCGGCCGCCGGCGAGGTGGCGGTGTTGAAAGACGTGTCGCTGCGCATCCTGGCGGGCGAGTTCATCGCCATCATCGGCCCGTCCGGTTCGGGCAAGTCCACCTTGATGAACATTCTGGGCTGCCTGGACCGGCCGACCGAAGGCAGCTACCGCGTGGATGGGGCAGCGACCGAGCAGATGTCGCCTGACCAGCTGGCACGGCTGCGGCGCGAGCACTTCGGCTTCATCTTCCAGCGCTACAACCTGATGGAGAACCTCAGTGCCACCGAGAACGTGGCCTTGCCCGCCGTCTATGCCGGGGTGGACGCCGATGCACGTACGGCGCGTGCACGCCTGCTGCTGGAAACACTCGGCCTGGGCGAGCGCACCACGAACCGGCCCAGCCAGTTGTCCGGTGGCCAACAGCAGCGCGTCTCCATCGCACGCTCGCTGATGAACGGCGGCGCGATCGTGCTGGCCGACGAGCCGACCGGTGCGCTGGACCAGGCCAGTGGCCAGCAGGTGATGGCCGAGCTGAAGCGCCTGCACGGGCAGGGCCATACCGTGATTCTGGTGACCCATGACGCTGCGATTGCCGCCCACGCGTCACGTGTGATCGAGATCGCCGATGGATGCGTGGTGGCGGATCGCCAGGGACGAGGCCCTTCAGTGCGGCAGCGTGCGGACGCGCCGGGGCGCACACCCACGGTGGCTACCGAGCGGCGCGCGCGCATCGATGCCATGCGCGAGGCGACGCGGATGGCCGTGCGCTCGATGCTGGCCCATCGCCTGCGCACCCTGCTGACCATGCTCGGCATCATCATCGGCGTGGCCGCGGTGGTGACCGTCGTGGCCCTGGGCAAGGGCGCACAGGCGCAGGTCGAGTCACAGATCAACGAGCTGGGCGCGAGCACGCTGGAGATCTTCCCGGGCGCTGATTTTGGTGACCCGCGAGCGGCGGAGATCGAAACGCTGGTGGTGGGCGATGCCGATCACCTGGCCGCCCTGAGTTACGTGGACAGTGTCAGCCCCAACCTGAGCGGTTCGGTGACAGCACTGCAGGGCGGCCGGCGCGCCAACACGCAGGTGCTGGGTGCCGGTGCTGATCTGCCGCGCGTGCGCGGGCTGCGCCTGAGGGCCGGCCGGTTCCTCACCGACGCCGAGGTGGAGGCGCATCGGGCGGTGGGCGTGGTCGACCAGAAGGCCGCGAAGGCGTTGTTCACCGGCAACCCCATCGGCAGCACGGTGCTGCTGGGCGGCATGCCGGTCGAGGTGATCGGCGTGGTCGGCCCCAATGCATTCGCCGGTGGCGCCACGCCGACGGTCTACGTTCCCTACACCTCGGCTGCCTCGCGCCTGCTTGGCAGCCAGCGGCTGGAGAGCATTACCGTGCGTGTGCGCGATGACGTTCCGACCCGTGCAGCGGAGGTCTCGCTGGGTGCGGAACTGCAGCGGCTGCACGGGCGTCGCGACTTCTTCATCTACAACTCGGACCAGATCCGCAAGGCGGTGATGAAATCCAGCCAGACCATGGCGGCGCTGGTTTCGGCGATCGCGGCGGTGGCGCTGGTGGTCGGTGGCGTGGGCGTGATGAACATCATGCTGGTGTCGGTAAAGGAGCGCGTGCGCGAGATTGGCGTGCGGCTGGCGGTGGGTGCGCGGCAGCGCGACATCCTGCGCCAGTTCCTGATCGAGGCGGTGCTGATCTGCCTGTTTGGTGGCGTGCTGGGCGTGTTGTTCGCGTTGGGTGCGGGCGCCCTGTCCAGCCTGCTGTCGCTGGGGGTGCCGTTCCTGTTCACGCCTGGACCGGTACTTGCCGCGCTGGCATGCTCGTCTGCCATCGGTCTCGGTTTCGGTTACTTCCCGGCGCGCAATGCCGCACAACTGGACCCTATCCAGGCATTGGCGGCGGAGTAGTGTCGGCCGCCGTGGTACCCGTAGAGCCGAGCCCGCGCTCGGCTGCTCTCCGTGCAGACCGCAAGGCACCCTGCGCTGTGTGCAGCGAGCCGAGCTTGGGCTATGCCGGTCGTCGTGACCGGCACCCTTCGGGCCGTCGCACGCGACGTTGGCAACGGCTCTTGCCGCGGCCTTCGGCTCTACACGGGATTCCCGGCGGCAGAGCGAGCGTGTCAGTGCGGCGGAAAGGCGATGACGATGTCATTCAGCGGCAGCTGGTTCTGCCGTGGCGCGGCCACGGCTGGCTTCCAGGCATCACCCTGGCCGAACAACTGCGCTTCGCCTTCAGGGCCGAGATCCTCGAAGGCCTGGAAGACATAGGGAATGCCTTCGGATCCTTCGAAGCTTGCCTTGTTGGAAAGCTGGAAGTGCAGATGCGGAGCGGCGGAGTTGCCTGACTGCCCAAGTTCGGCCAGCGGCTGTCCGCGCTGGACACGTTGCCCGGCTTTCACCCTGATGCTGCCGGTGCGCAGATGGGCGTAGCTGGCAAAGGCTCCCGGCGCGATTTCCAGGACCACGTAGTTCCCGAACAGACCGTCTGCTGTCAGTGAGGCAGGCTCCGGCTGTGGGATGAGGGGCGGATGCTCGGATTGCCCATCTCGCACCGCGCGCACGATGCCATCGGCGACCGCCAGTACGGGTGCTGCGTATCCTATCCAGTCCGAATGACGCGTGTGCTGCAGATCCTTGGCGGTCGAACGCAGTGCGTGGCCGTGTTCGTCGACACCGACCAGATCGAGTGCGAAGCGCTGCGGAATGGTCAGCTCACCATTCACCGCTACCAGGCTGCCCCAATGGTGTGACTGCGCGTCGCCGGGTCCTTCGTGGGCGAGCCACCGGCCTCCTCGCAGGGGCGGACCGAGCGCAATGGCTGGCGATGCGTTGATCGCAACGCGGGCGCCATCAAGCGCCACTCTGCCGTGGTCCGCGGTCTCCAGCAGCATGCGGTGCCGGAGCGAATGCGGCACGTGGGCTGCGGCGGGCAGTGACAGCCACAGGAACACCACCAGACGCTTGCCCGGCGCAATGGAGACCACGCCATCCTCCGCTGGCGTCGGCCGCACCCAGCGGCGCAGGGCAGAGGCGTCCAGGCTCAGCAGCGGCGTGCCGGCATCGTCGCCCAGCACCTGCAGCCACTGCGGCTGCAGCGCACCGGTATCGCCGTAGTAGTTGGTGATGTGCAGCTCGTAGGCCAGATGGCGCAGGCCGTCGCTGCCGACAAAGAGAGTCGGTGCGAAAGGTATCCTTGCTTCGACCGGCGCAGGGGTCGGCGTCGGCAACGCCAGTGAAGGAAGCAGCAACAGCAGCAGGGCGAGGCAGATGCTGCGGGTCATGCGCGTTCCCCAGTCGGCCGTGGGCGGCCGATGGCGAGCATAGCGCCGTGTGACGGCCAGGGATATACGGACAGGGGTTGATCAGGGCTACGCCCGCGGGTGCCTGCGCACGCGGGCGCGCTCGCGATACAGGTGGCTGTCGGCACGTTGCAGGGTATCGGCCACCGACTCGCCCGTTGCATGGTGGGTCGCCCCCATCGAGAAGGGCGTGGGCGATTGCCCCGCGTGCTGCGTATACCACTGCTCCAGCGCGGCCAGCCGCCCCGGTTGCGGGGCGGTCAGCACCACCATGAACTCGTCACCGCCCATGCGCACCACGTTCTCCGCCGTACCCAGCGGCGAACGCAGGAAGGCGGCGAATTCCACCAGCACGGCGTCACCCCGCGCATGGCCCTGGATGTCGTTGACCTGTTTGAAATGATCCAGATCGAACACCAGGCAGGCCCATGCCTGGTCGGCCAGTTCATCAAGGCGGGGCAGGAAGCGGCGGTTGTAGCTCTGGGTAAGCGGATCCTTGACGGACATCTCGCGCAGTTGCTGTTCCTGCATCCGCAGCGCGGTGACGTCCTGCGCATGCCCCAGCACGTAGGGTGGGTTGGCTTCGCTGTCGAGCACGTTGTGATACGCCCAGTAATGGCGCGCTCCATCGGCGGCGATCAGTTCGATCACGCCGGCATCGGTGTGGTTGGCCTGGATCCGGGCGAGGTAGGCCTTGAAACCCTCGCGCTTCTCAGGCGGCATCAGGTCACACAGGCTGCGCCCAATCATCTGGCCCTCATCGTATCCCAATGACTGTACGGCCGCAGGATTCACCGAAGTAAGAACGCCTTCCAGCGTGTGCGTGCAGATCAGGCCGAGGCTGTAGTGGAACAGGCGGCGGTAGCGCGTCTCGCTGGCTTCCAGCGCATCCAGCGCGGCGCGCTCTTCGGTGATGTCCTGGATGGCCCCGACCAGCCGCGGGCGGCCATCGACCTGCTGCCGGCTACCGACCACGCGGGTCCAGATGGCGCGCTCGTCGGCGGTGGTCATGGGCAGCTGCACCTCCCAGGACCTGCCTTCGTCGATGCAGCGCTGCACTGCGGCGCGGATGATGTTGCGGCTGTCCTCGCGATAGAACGAGAGTGCAGTCTCCAACGTGGGCTCGAAGTTGCTGCGCACGCCGTGCAGTTGCTTGGTTTCGCGGGTCCAGCGCACTTCGTTGGTGAGCAGGTCCATCTCCCAGCCGCCCACCCGCGCCGCGCGGTTCGTGCGCTCCAGAAAATCTTCGCTGCGTTTCAACTCGCGATGCAGTGCTTTGGCCTGGGCAACCTGCGCCATCAGGGTGCTGCGCTGTTCCAGCACCTGGGTGGTGACCCGTGCCAAGTGAACCATCAGTTCGCGCTGCGAGGGCGACAGCACACCGGGCATCGGGTCGAGCAGGCACAGCGTGCCAATGCGTGCACCATGGGCCGAACCCAGAGGGATACCGGCGTAGTGGCGGATGCGCGGCCCACCGGTGACCAGCGGATTGGTGGAAAAGCGTGGGTCCTGGCGCGCATCGGGTATCTCGAACAGCTCGTCCTGGCGTATGGCATGGGTGCAGAAGGAGATCTCGCGGGCTGTCTCGCTGACGCCCTCCAGGCCGATGTTGGTCTTGAACCATTGGCGGTCTTCGGCCACCACGGTGATCAGGCCCATGGTCAGTCCGGTCGCGGCGCGGGCCGCGGCGACGATGGCATCGAACACCGGCTCAGGGGGCGTATCCAGCAGATGGAGTCGTTCGATTTCGAGCAGTCGTTCGGCTTCGTCCATGGCGCTTTTCAGGGCTGGGTGGCGAGGGCGGTTGCGGCGGCTGTCTGGCGCTACGCTAGTGCGCGCACCGTTATGTATCGCCACGGCGGGGTGATGCCGATGTGAGGCGGGCGCGCCGGATCAATGCTGTTGGAGCGATGCCTGCAAGGCGGCGGCCAGCGCGGCGTCTCCGGATACCAGGTCCTGCCAGCGTAGGGTGATGCCCTTGCGGCGCCCCTTCTCAACCAGCTTGAGGCCTTCGGGGTCCACGGTGAGGGTATAGGGACGGCCATCAATGTGCACTTCGCGGCGCAGTGGTTTGTCGAGCGGGGTCATCATCGTTTCCTCGCAGGGGCGGAAGCGCGACGTGGCTGGATCGATACGTGACGGTGATCACGGATGTGCCACCGCCAAGGGAAATCAATGGCGCGGCTGATGCCGATGCGGGGCCCGATCACTGGATCCTCCGGGGGCTGCACGCCGTCGCTGGCGATGACAATGCCGTGGCTGCCGGTCACCAGATCGGCGCCGTCGAAGCTGCGGTCCAGCCCGAAGGCCTGTGACAACTTGCCGGGGCCGCTGGCCAGATCGTGGTCGCGGCGCGCGGCGGGGCGCAGTTCGCGCATGCGCTCCAGGCCCACCAGCGGCTCGATGGCCCGCAGCAGCACCGCCACCCCTTCACCCACTTCGCCGCAGACAACGTTACTGCCCCAGTGCATGCCGTAAGTGAAGTAGACATACAGGTGCCCGGCGTCGCCGAACATGCTGGCCGTGCGCGGCGTCTGCCCGCGATAGGAGTGCGCCGCCGGATCGACGCTGCCCGCGTACGCTTCGACTTCAACGATGCGACCCGTTCGGCCATCGTCACGGACCAGCAGTTTGTTGAGCAGCTCGGGCGCAACCTCGACGGGCGGGCGCCGGTAGAAGCTGCGGGGGAGGATCTGAAGAGCGGCGGGCAACCAATCCGGCACGGTAGAGGCAGGCTCGGGCAAATGTTGGTGGCACTGTGGCATTGGGCTGGTGAAACGGGCGCAGACGCAGCGTCATTCCGGCGCGGGCGGTGCAGCCAGCGCGGCGCGCCGGGCGGCATAGACCTCGGGTGTCTGCGGTTTGATGAACAGTGCCACCAGTTCCGGATACTCGCGCTTCACCGCCGTTTCGATGCGGGTGATGCACGCCTCGATCTGGGGCGTCTTCCGGTCATCCTCGAACTCGGCGCTGAGCATGGCCACGACCTGTTCCGGTCCCATCTGCATGGTGGTCACGCCGTTCGCGCGGCGCAGGTCCGGATCAGTTTCCGCCACCGCCATGATCCGCTGGGCCACCGCCGGGTGAGCAGGCTCTCCAACCAGCAGGCCCTTGGTTTCACGGGCCAGGAGGAAGGCGGTTGCGGCCAGCACGCCGGCGATGCACAGCGACGCCACACCATCAAGCACCGGCATATCCAGCGCCTGCGCGGCCACCAGGCCGATCAACGCGAAGCCCAGCCCGAGCAACGCAGCGCTGTCTTCCAGCAGTACGGTGAAGGTGGAAGGATCCTTGCTGCGACGGAAGGCCTCGAAGTAGCCCAGTTTGCCCTTGGTACGCCGGAACTCCCGCAACGCCACCCACCAGGAAGCGCCCTCGAACAGGCTGGAGATGCCCAGCACGCTGTAGCTCAGCGCATGGTTGGTGGCCGGTTCCGGCCGGCGGATGTGCTGGATGCCTTCGTAGGCCGAAACACCGGCGCCGGCGGCGAACACCAGCAGGGCGACGATGAAGCTCCAGAAGTACAGCTCGCGGCCGTAGCCAAATGGATGCAGGGAATCCGGCGCCTTGCCGGCACGGCGCAGCCCGTACAGCAGCAGGAGTTCATTCAATGTGTCGACCAGCGAATGCACGCCCTCACTGAGCATGGCCGAGCTGCCGGAGATGCCGGCAGCGATGAACTTGGCGATGGCGATGGCCAGGTTGCCCGCGAGGGCGGCGTAGATGACCAGACGGGAACCGGTGGGAGCAGACATCAAGGCAAGGGGGAGGGCAGGTGGATGCCTGATCTTCCGGACGGGCATGTCCCCGGGATGTGCAGGTGTCCGATGTGCCGGGGCCGGGCAGGGGCCCAACTGCCGCTGCGATCAAGCCGGTTAGACGACGGGACTGCGGACGCCAGGCCCTACGCTTGGGTCAGTCGTCGTTGCCGATCCTGTTCGAAGCGACGTCGACTATTTTTCCATGACCTGAAGAGACTTCGATGAATCGCAAACTTTCCTCGCCGATGCCTGACCCTACTCCCCGCTCGAACGGTGGAGAGGTGCCCGTCTGGTACGCCCTTATCAGTCTGGCGTTCTGCGCTACCGTCGCATCGATCTCCAGCACCCTGCTGTACATTGCGGGTCGCACGTTTGTTGCAGTGGCAGGTGCAGCCCCGATCGCAAGCTGGGGACGCCCGGGATACGGGCTGCTGATCGTCATGGGATTCCTTGCGTTGGCGTCCTGGTACTTCAAGGCGAGCGTAAAGGCCGCACAGAAGGTTCTGCCGGCCCGCTTCTTCATCTGATACAGTCGTTTCGGCCCAGGGTGCCGGCCAGCGGGCGGCACCACCGTTCAATCCGCCATCACGCGCCCAATTGCATCGGCCAGCAGGGCGCGTACCCGTTCCGGTGGCAGGTCGGGATCGCGCACGGCGCGCATGGCCAGGCCTTCTACCAGCAACCGCAGCAGCAGGGTGCGGCCGGCAATCTGCTCTTCGTCCAGAACCCGGCCAAGGCTGGCATCGCGCTGGCGCAGCCAGGCATGGATGGCGGCGCTGGTCTGCTTGTCATGGGTACGCAGCACACCGGCCAGCTCCGGATCGCGATGGGCTTCGGCATTGATTTCCGCGTACAGCGCAACGCTTGCAATCGCATTGCCGTGAATAGGCAGCACTTCACCGCGCGCCCATTGCTGATAGCACGCGAGCAGGCCATCGACCAGGTCCGAGGCCGCCGGCATCTCGCTGATCGAGGCCTGGTCGTGACGCAGCTGGCGCTCGATCAGCGCCAGGATCAGGGCGCGCTTGTTGGCGAAATAGCGGTACATCAAGCCTTGGCTGATCTCGGCCTCGGCGGCGATATCGCCGATGGACCCGGCGTGAAATCCACGAGTGATGAAGCACTTCTGGGCGGCGTCGAGGATGCGCCGGCGCTGGGCCTCGGCATGGGCTGCAGCAGGATCTTCGGCGGTCGGGGCTACGGCGGATCTCGGCGTCATTGCGTGAGGTCAGGGCGTCCAGAGGCGGGATAGTACGTCACAAAAGGTGTGAATGAACGGTCATTCATTTGTAATTCCCGCCTCCCAGACTGCGCCGGCCTTCTCCTTCCGCGAATGAGTCCGATGCGCCACGCTATGCTGCACCGCCCGCTGCTCACCCTCGCCATCGCCGCCGCTCTGCCGGCGCTGGCCCATGCCGAAGACAGCCCCAGCGCCGACGCCAGCGCGTCCGCCGATGCCGCACGTACCGTGGTCGCCCTCGACCAGGTAATGGTGACCGCCCAGAAGCGCGCCACCAACCTGCAGGAGACGCCGATCTCGGTGTCGGTGGTCGATGCCGAAGCGCTGAAGGATCGCAGCGCGATCTCGCTCGGCAGCCTGTCCGATGGCTCCATCCCGTCGTTGCGGGTCACGCCGTTCGCCACCCGCAGTTCCGCACTGAATATCGGCATCCGTGGCATCGGCGCCTCCGGCGACGCCAACCAGCCGGCGCGCGATGCCGGCGTCGGCATCTACGTCGATGGCGTGTTCATGGGCCGCGCGCAGGGCCTGGGCAGCATGCTCTACGACGTGGAGCGCATCGAAGTGCTGAAGGGCCCGCAGGGCACGCTGTTCGGCCGCAATACCGAAGGCGGCGCCGTGAGCATCGTGACCAAGGCGCCGACCGGCGAGTTTGGCGGCAGCGTCAGCGCCGGGGTGTCCAACTTCAGTGGGTACAACAGTGCGCTGCACCTGGACCTGCCCAAGGTGGGCGATGTCAGCTTCAAGATCGACGCCGTACAGGCCAAACGCGGCGGCACCACCGACAATCCCATGCGCGGCGAGCGCGACTTCAACAGCTACGACAAGCGCGGCGCACGCCTGAGCGCGCTGTGGCAGCCGAGCGATGACTTCTCGCTGCTGTACGCCTTCGACCGCTCCTACGATGCCACCACGCCGTATCACACCCAGGTCCTGGTACCGGGCGCCTACCTCAGCCCGCTGCAGAAGGCAGGTGCCAGCCAGGACCGCCGCGACAGCGCCATCCTGGGCGGGCCGCAGGAAGACAATATCGGCCGCACCAGCGGCCATCTGTTGAACCTGTCGTGGGCATTGAATGACAACCTTGAGCTGAAGTCGATCAGTTCCTACCGCGAGCTGACCCAGGGCCAGTTCGACATGGGCCTGGTCGATGCGATCTCGGCCTATGGTGGCGCCGGCACGCCGTTCGGCCGCTACAGCCTGGCCCAGGTCTACCAGCACCAGTACAGCCAGGAATTCCAGCTGATCGGTAACACCTCGCAGGTGCAGTTCCTTGGCGGTGCGTTCTACTACCACGAGACCGCTGGCGACAATGCACAGACCCCGAACATGCTGGTGTGGGGGCCGGGTGGCAACAGCTACACGGTGAACCCCGCGACCAATCCGCTGGATCTTTCCCGGGTGCGTATCGACCGTGCCAGCAAGGCGTGGACCGACAGCCTGGGCGTGTTCGGCCAGGCCACGTGGACACCGGAAGCACTGCAGCGCCTGCACCTGACGGCCGGCGGTCGCTACACCCGTGATGACAAGAAGGGCAACCTGTACATCGTCAACGGTGCCGCCACCAACCTTGCGTTCAAGGACCGCTGGAGCCGCTTCGACCCGATGGTCAACATTGCCTACGACCTTGGCGAACACGCCATGGTCTATGCCAAGTACAGCACCGGCTTCAAGGCGGGTGGCGCCAACTCACGTTCGACCAATTACGCGGCCTTCGGTCCGGAGGAAGTGACGGCCTATGAGCTGGGCTTCAAATCGCAGTTCTGGGACAACCGTGCACGCCTGAACCTGGCCGTGTTCGATTCGACCATCGCGCACAAGCAGATGGACTTCTCGCTGCCGTTCGACCCGAACAGCGGTGAAACACGCACCACCATGGTCACCACCAACGCACTGAGCGATGGCAAGTCCCGGGGTGCGGAGCTGGAATTCAACGTGATGCCGGTCGACAACCTCACCCTCGGCCTCAACTACGCCTACACGAAGATCGATGCGCAGACAGCAACCGACCCGTTCGGCGCTGGCGTGCAGGTGACCGTGCAGCCGCTGCTGGCACCGAAGAATGCGGGCAGCCTGTCGGCCGACTATCTGGTGCCGTTCGCCAACTTCTCGGCACTGAAGTTCCATGTGGACGGCAACTGGTCTGATGGCTACTACACCAGCGAGTACGACCAGATGCTGACCGACAGCTCGTTCGTGGTGAACGCGCGGGTGGCGCTGGTGGACGTTCCAGTCAACAGCACCGGCACCACGATGTCGTTCTCGCTGTGGGCGCGCAACCTGCTGGATGAGCAGCACCTGTTCTACAAGATCAACAGCGCGGCGCTGGGCCAGAGCGGCATCTTCAACGACCCGCGCACTTTCGGCCTGGACGTGGCCGTCAATTTCTGATTCGAACGGAGAACCCCATGAAGACCCGCCATACCGAACTCGCCCTGGCCCTGATGCTGAGCCTGCCGCTGGCTGCGACGGCTGTTGCCGCCAATGCGCCGCAGGCCGTTTCCACGAAGGCGACGGCCGCCGCCAATGTGAAGCCCGTCGCTGCCGATGCACAGCGTGTGATCGCCCTGCAGGGCGCCTGGAACGTGCGTACGTTCGCCGGCCTCCAAGGCCGCCACGGCCCGATTCCGGCTGATGCGTTCGTGCGCACGGCCGATCTCGGTCGCTTGACCGATGCTGACCGCGACGCCCTGGCCGCGGCCGGCGTGAAGCTGGACATCGACCTGCGCACCGCCGATGAAGAAGCGCAGTCGCCGGACCTGCTGGCCGGGGATGATCGCTTCGCTTACCAGCGCATCTCGCTGATGGGCACGGAGAAGATGGACCTGCAGAAGATGATGAGCAGCTTCCCCGATTCGCTGGGCGAAGCCTATGTGCAGTGGTTGGGCCACAGCCAGCCGCAGTTCAAGCAGGTGTTCCAGCGCATTGCCGCGCAGCAGGACGGTGCCGTGCTGTTCCATTGCACGGCCGGCAAGGACCGCACCGGCATCATCGCCGGCCTGTTGCTGGACCTGGCGGGCGTGCCGAAGGCCGAGATCGTGCACAACTACGCGATCTCCGCGCACTACCTGGAAGGGCAGCCGAAGGACAGCGCGATGAACGCGCAGATCATGGCGCTGATCAAGCAGAACCCCGAGATCGCACGCAAGATGGCTGGCATGTCCGGTACCGCACCGGACAACATGGAACAGTTCCTGGCCGCGCTGCACAGCCAGTACGGTGGTGCCGAGGGTTACCTGAAGTCGATCGGGGTGAGCGAGCAGGAGATCCAGCAGTTGAAGGTGCGGCTGGGGCAGGCCGGTTGACAGGTAGTGCCGGCCGCTGGCCGGCTCCCCTTTGATGTCCAGAGACTGAGGGAATGCCGGCCGGCGGCCGGCGCTCCCCGCATCCAGGCGTGGCCTGGCGCTACTGGTCGGGCTTCACCCTGACCACCCGTTTCCGGTACTCATACACGTTGTCACCGCGGATGCGCTTCTCCTCGGTGCCGGTAACCCGGCCCACCTGCTGGTCCGAGCCGGTGACCGGCTTGGCCTCGATGGCGGTCTCGTGCTCGAAGGAATGCGATTTGTCGGTGTTGCGGTAATAGCGGTACAGCGCCCAGTACAGCGCGGTTGCGCCGGCTGGTCCTGCCGCCAACAGCCAGAGGCCACTGTCGTCGCTCATGTCGATGCCACCAGGAAGGCAATTGCGAGGGCTTCAATGACGGTGCCGGTGGCCAGTGCCGCCAGCAGCATCTTCCATTGCTGCACGGGCACACTGCCCATGGTTTCGCCGGTTCGGCCGTTCACCGCGATGTAGTGCAGCATGCCGCCGTTCTTGCCGGTCTGGTGGTACGAATACAACCACACCGGCAGGTACATCGACACCCAGCGGGTGCCGTGCACTTCCAGCTGTTCCTGCTCCCAGCGCACGCCACGGTTGTAGCGCTTCACCGAGCCTTCCACCTGTGCGCGGGCAATGGACAGCAGCTGGTCTTCCAGCCGCGGCCGCAGCTTTTCGACATCCAGGTTGCGCTTCTCCGAAGTGAAGCCGGCCAGGTACGAGGCGTTCCACTTCACGGCGTTCTTGGTGTCGAACGGCAGGATGGTGTTGATGATGTTGTTGGTATTGGCGCGGGTATCGAGATTCCCGCGCTCGGCTGAGGATTCCAGGGGCAGGTCATCGACGGTGAAGTCGACCTGGCGTTCGACCTGGTAGACGTCTGCGTCATACAGGGTGCGCTTGTTCTTCTCGCTGCCCACCGTGTACTCACGCGTCTTGATCTCGCCCTTGCCGGCCACGGCCGCGCTGACATTGCTGTCGACGATCATGTAGGGCAGGAACACGCCCACCACGTTTTCCGGGGTGAACTGGTCCTTGAACGCCTTCAGCGCGAACATGCGGCGCTTGTCGACGAACTGGCGGATGCGCGCGACCGCATCGTCCTTCTTGATGTGGAAGGGCAGCACCGCATCGGGCACCGCGCCGTTGGCGATCTGCTCGTTGACGCCAAACACGTGGCGGCACCAGTGGCAGCGCGCCGTCATCGTACTTTCGGTATTGACCGTGACTTCGGCGCCGCAACCGGTGCATTTGAACGTCATCAGTGCCGAGGTGTCGGCATCGATGTCACGCGCACCGGAGGCAATGACCGTACCGCGCAGCTGGTCGATGGCGTCGCCCAAGCCGAATTCCTCCTCGACGCGTGCGCCATGCCATTCGTGACGGCAGTACAGGCAGACGAGGATGTCGGTGCCGGCCTTGGGCCGGATGTCAGTGGCGCCGCACTTCGGGCAGCGGTTGAGGCCGTCCTTCAGCTCGCTGGCCGAGGTATCGATGGCCACAGGATCGGGCGCTTCCACTTCATCGCGGATGGCCTGTGGCAGCTTCGAGGTGTCCAGCGGGAAGCTGCCGGGCAGGGGAGGGACGTCCTGCGGCGAACCGGGCCCATCCAACGACGCCGCCGGCAAGGGCGGCGGCGTCGCGGGCGCGGATCCGGGCAGCGGCGGTGGGCCGTTTCGGGGATCGGACATGTTGGGTGTGCGTCCTGCTGTTACAGGCCCAGTGCCTTGGCCTTGAGCGCGTCGTAATCGCTCTGGGTGATCAAGCCCAGATCGAGCATTTCCTTGGCTTTCTTCAGCTTGGCGACCGGATCGTCGGCAGCCGGGGTGGCCGGCTGCTGCATGCCGCCGACACCGAACATGCCCGAGGCCATGCCGACACCGACCAGACCCGCCGCACCGCCGTTCTCGCCGGCCGACTGGATGCCCTGGGCGACGCTGGCCTGCAGGTTGGAATTGCCGCGCGAACCGGACAGCGCGTCGGCGCGCTGCACGGTCTTCAGCAGTTCGCGGGTGTTGGCGTCGTACTCGATCGAAACGATGGCGGTCTTGATAATGACCAGGCCGCGGTCGGACTTCCACTGGTAAGCCTGCTCGACGGCAGCCGACAGGCTCTGCGCGAAGCCCAGCGCGTCCTGCTGCAGCTTGGTGATGCGGTTGCCCTTGCCCGGATCGTTGGTATACAGGCTGAAGGCCGGGGCCAGCGAGCCGACCACTTCATTGAACAGCTGGCTGGCGGCGGCGTTGTCCAGATCCGTGAAGTCGAACACCTGGCCCGGCCGCAGATAGCTGGCCGGCACGAAGTTCTTCACGAACAGGATCGGGTCGACGATCTTCAGCGTGTACGAGCCGCGGGTGACCGCGCCGACCTGGGTATTGAGGAAACCATCGTCCCAGTAGATTTCCGACTGGGTGCCGAAGCGGTTGTCCGGCAGTTCCTTCAGCGAGACGAAATACGCGGCCTGCTGCGAGCCCGGCTGGCCGCCGAACTTGAAGCGTTCCCAGCTCTGCTTGATGAAGGTGCTGACCAGGCCGTCGCCGGCGAAGATCGACTGCGAGTTCAGATCGTCCGAACGCCATTCATAGCCACCCGGTTCGGCGACGAATGCGGTGATCGCGCCGTCCTGCAACAGCAGCAGGCCATAACCCTCCGGCACGATGATCTTCGAGCCGTTGGTGATGATGTTGGACGAGCCGCTGGTGTTGGAGCCGCGGCCGGCGTTGGTGCCCTGCGGCACCGCCGCGAAGAGGGCGGCCGTGGACGGCAGGCCCGCCGGCACGGTGTAGAAGTCCTTCCACTGGTCGGCCAGCACACCGCCCACCGCACCCTTCACCGCCTGTACCAGACCCATGACCAACTCCCTGTGATTCGAGGGCAGGCACCATGCCTGCCGAGCTGGACTGAATATAGCAGCGGGCAGGGACTGCTGTGGTGCCGGAAGATGAATCCGCGCCGTGCCCATGCCCTGCGCAGCGCCGGGCCGGGCGCTGTCGCTACAACATGTACGGGATCTTGAAGGCGAGAGTGAAGTCCGGCGCGTCCGGGGTCAGCCCGATGCCCAGCAGCGTCACCAGCGTGGTGTGCTGGTTCAACGCGTAGGTCACGCCAAGGTTCAGTGACGCCGCATTGGCGTCACTGCCGATCACCTTCATCCATTTGCCGCCCTGGAAGCGGGTGGAGGCGCGGGCGCTGATACGGTCACTGAAGGACAGGCTCAGGCTGGTCCGCTCGTTGAATGCAAAGGCCACGCCTGCGCCGAAGTACACCGAGCCGCCCAGCTTCACGTCGCCCGGATTGACCGTGTCGGGATTGCTGTCGATGTCGTTGAAGCCGCGCGGGATGGAGTGCACGTAACCGATGTTGGCAAACAGGATGGCCGGGTCGGCGGTCTTCACCATCGACAGGCCAAGGTTGGCCTGCCATACACCATTGCCGGTGGGTTGCTCGCGTGGCACGGCGAAGCGGATGTAGTCATCGTCATCGCGCTCGATCACCTTCCAGTCCAGGCCGTAGGGTGCGCGCCCGGTGGGGGCGGTGACACCGGCCGTGAGCACGGTCTCCGGGCGCCAGCCGCGTTCGCCGAACAGCCGATAGTTCGCGCTCAGACCAATGTCGCCCAAGCCGTTGCCGTTGGTCTGCTCCTGCGCGATGGCGGCCGCTGCACCGCCGGCGCCGCCTTTCTGGTACACGGTGCGCCGCGCCAGATAAGGCACATCCAGATTGAGCGTCAGGTTCGGGCTGACGCCCCAGCGGGCCGCCACGTTGTAGGTCAGTGAGTCGGACTCCACGTTCTCGATGGCGATGTTGCCGAGGAAGATGGCATCCAACGCGAGGAAGCCGTTGAGGGTGAGCTGCTTGCGGTCGTAACGGGCGTAGGTGAGGCTGTTCTCGATGGTGAAGCGACGGGAGAACAGGGCCGATTGCTGCTGCTTCACGTCGTCCACGCTGCGCCGCGACTCCTGCCTGGCCTGCTGGGCCTCGGCAGCGGTACTGGCGTAACCTTCGCTGCCCCGCGACGTCTGTAGAGTCGAGCCATGCTCGACTGCCGTGCCCGTGCCCGTGCCCGTGCCCATGCCCATGCCCGTGCCGGTTGCCGCCGCCGTTGCCGGCCCAGTGGCGCCCGTACGCCCGCTCAACCGCGCCTGCATGGCCTGCACCTGCATGTCCAGCTCGCGCAACCGCCGCACTTCCTGCGCGTAGTTGGCCTTCAGCTGTTCCAGCTGGTTGGCCAGGGCCTGCACGTCGGGGCCGTCGTCAGGCGTCGGCGGTGCAGCAAGGGCGGTGCCCGCCAGCGCCGCCAGCGCCAACGGGGTGATCCTCATCAAGGTGTGCATGTCCGTGTCCTGCGTTGTGGAACGCTTCCCCCAACGCCGTGCCGTGGTGCTACCGGCCCGGCCCCATGCCGCGGTTCATCGCAATCGCCTGGGCCACGCTCTGGCTCAACGGCAGGTTGCCGCCCGCGGTATCCCGCACCAGTTCCAGCCGCAGCTGGTTGCTGGCGATCTGGCCGTCACCGGCGAGGGCGATGCCCTGGCCGACGCTGCCATTGCGGATCCACTGCTGTACCAGTCCCTGGCCGTCCACCTGCAGCAGCAGGCGTGCCTGGTTGCCTTCCAGCACCGCCGTCGCGCTGGCGCCGCCCTGCTGCGCACTGACACTGCCTGCGCCATCAGAAAGAGCCGCCGGCACGCCACCCTCGCGAACCGTCAGCGTGGTGACGTTGCGCGCGAGATTGCCATCGCCGGCCACCTGCACGCTCTGCACCAGACCGCTGGCGTTGGCCAGGCCGCTGCTGTCGATGCTGCGTCCGTGGGTATCGGGCAGCGGCGCATCGGCTGCCGTGACATGCACGCTGGGCTGGAAGCTGAGTTTCGGCGCGCCACCGCCACGGAAGTCCATGCCCAGGGTCAGGCCGCCCTGCAGGGTCGTGCCGTTGCTGGCCTGCCACTGCGACACCATGGTGACCCCGAACCAGGCGACGTTGTTGCCGCCCACGGTGTAGCGCCCCCGCATCAGGCTCAGCTCCGGATCGGGGATTTCCGTGAGGCCACGCCCGGTCCTGCCGTCGGCGGCCTGCAGGGGCAGGGCAGGGGCCATCAGCAGCAGAGCCATCCATACGTGTTGGCGGAACATGGTTATACCTCCTCAGAACAGGTCGGCGTGGCTGAAGCCGAAGTCGACCAGTTCGGCATCGGTGATCGGCCCTTGCCGCGCGAAGAGCGCGCGGGCACTGGGCCGTTCGCTGGGTTGCAGCAGGACCGTGTTGCGATCGAAATCACTGCCGATCACCACGAAGACCGCACGTGATGGCCAGGCCGCCAAGAATTCGGGCAGTGCCAGGCTGCGGTTGCCCAGGATCGGATCGGCCACCTCGACGACTCCCTGGCGGACCTGCTTGAGCACCACGAAGTGGCGGAAGCCGCGCACATCCATCAGCACCAGTCCTGGCACGCGCAGGGTGCGCAGTCGTGTCTCGTCGATGCGGTAGCCCCGGCCACGCATGCCCAGCGATTCCACGTAGCGCTTGATGTCGAGCAGGGAGAAGCCGCGCTCTGCCACCAGTGCTGGATCGGAGACCCCCATCATTCCTTCGATCACCGTCGCTTCGTCGGTCTGCAGGTGATAGGCATGGCGCAGGATGGTCGCCAGTGCGGCTGCCCCGCAGCTGTAATCGGTGTGCTGGCGCACCACGCTGCGGTAGCGCCGCTCCTGCATGCTCTCCACCTTCTGCTGCAGCAGCGCACCATTGGGCAGTACCCCACTGAAGCGCACGTCGCCCGCCCACGCGGAAACAGCGGCCAGCAGCAACAGGCAGGCCAGCAGGCACATCGAAAGACGGCAACGGATCATCACGTTCTCCGGCAGCAGGGGGAGCCCCTGTCCCAAGGGGGAGGAGGAACAGGGGCTCCCGGGAACCCGGCCATTGGCGGACGGCCGGGGTGTTGCGCTTACTCGCCGCTGCCACCACCACCGCCGGTGCTGGGCTGGGCGACTGCCAGGGCAAGGCTGTTGGCCTGCAGGTTGCCGGTGCCGGAAGCTACGTTCACGCCGATGTTGCCGGAGGCGCCGGAGAAGGCGCTGCCCGACAATGCCGAGGTGTTGGTCGCGTTGACGTTCACCCAGCGCGTGGTGCTGACCGTGCCGCTGAGGCTGGCATACAGGTCGGCCACGCCCAGTTCGACGAACTGGCTGGTGCCACTCTCACGCGTGTCGAAGCCCAGGCCGCCCACCCCCGGCCGGTTGGGGTTCATCGTGGCGTTCTGGATCTGGTTGTCCAGGTCGATGTGGCCGGTGCTGTTGCCACCCGGGTGCGGCAGTTCGCCATTCCAGGTGTCCAGATAGTAGTTCGCCATCTGGTAGGCGTTGCCGGTGCCGCGGTAGGTACCCGCGCCATAGGCCAGGGTCAGGCCGCTGACGCCGCCATGCATGCCGACCTGCACGGTATCGGTGTAGGACTGCACGAAGCCGGCGTTGCTGACCGTGTTGCCGGTGGAGACCTGGTTCGAACTGATGCTCGACTGCGCCACCGCCGTGGTCGCGACCGAGGCCGCGAGCGCGTTCTTCTGCTCGTTGTTGTTGCCCGAGGCGATGTTCACGCCGATGTTGCCGGACGCGCCGCCGAAAGCGTTGCCGCCAAGACCTGCGGCGTTGGTGACGCCGGAGTTCATGGTGGCGTTGCCGAAGCCGGCCTGGTTGACGAACACCTCGGCGTCAGCCATGCCGAAGCTGAAGGACGCATCGGCAGCGGACAACGACGCGGCATTGTCCTGGGCATTGTTGTCGCCGGAGACCACGTTGAAGCCGAGATTGCCCGATGCGCCGGCCCCCACGCTGTCACCGATGGACGCACTGTTGGTGACCAGGCTGTTGCTGGTGGCGTTGTTGCTGATCGACTGGCGGTTGTCGATCACGGCAATGGCCGCCGAGTCGAGGTCGATGTCGCCGGTGATGTTCGGATCGCCGGAGAAATTGATGTCGGTGCTCAGCCGCAGGTCCTTCTCCAGGTTCACGTCGACGCCGTGGTTGTTCTTCTCCTTGCGTTCGTCGGCCTGGATGTTGCTGTGCTTCTGCACATTGACGTTGACGGTGCGGTTGCGCACGTCGTTGTCGGTGTGGTTGTGCGTATCGTTGCGGGTTTCACTGACGGTGTGGTTGTGGTTGATGTTCGCGTTGGCGTTCTGGTTGTCCCAGCCATTGGCCGCAGCGGCGGTTGAGGCAGTGGCAATCGCCATGGCGAGCATGGTCTGTTTGACGGTCGCTTTCATGGTGCCCTCTCTCTCATCAGGTGGTGCATCGGTTGGGTGGTTGTCACGGGCGGTCCTGCACGACCAGGCCCAGTACGTTGGCCGTGTCGTTGCCGTTGCCCGCGATCTGATTGAGTTGCAGGACCCCGTCGAATCCCTGCAGCGCGGTGCTGGCTACACCGGCGCTGCGGGTGCCCGTCGCGACGCCGCGATCGGTGTCGTCCCGCCCCCCTGCCAACGCGGAACCCTCGGCGGCCAAGGCCGTATCGTCGGTTTCGCGTATGCCCTGTCGGGCCAGCGTCGCGCTGACGACATTGAGCGTCGTGTTGGCGATGCCGCTGGCCTGGTTGATGGATGCGATGCCACTGGCACCGGCCAGTACGTCACCGCCAACGAATGCAGTGGCCTGCAGCGGCCCGGACAGCACGCGGTTGCCCTGCTGCAGTTGCCGCGTGTTGATTGCCACGTCGGCGCGATCGCCCTTGGCGATACCCCGCAGGTTGGCCTGCACGTTGAGGTCGCCGGCGGCCTGGTTCACGGCGATGGCGCCATTCGCCCCGGCCAGTGCGTGGCCGTCGATGCGGGCCACGTCGAGATAGGCGAGCATGCCGCTGTAGTCATCGGCCCGCGTCGCCCAGGGTGCAGCAGCGAGCAGCAGAAGCAACCCGTGCAGGGCCTTCATTTTCCACCTGCCGGGGCCGTGCCCTGCAGGGGGAACTGGGCCAGTGCGCCGCGCATGGTATCGGCGATACCGCGGGTGCTGCTGCCGACCGCACCGAGCGGACCGCTCATGGCGCCCCCCAGGTTGCTGCCGACCATGCCATCACCACCGCGGCCAAGCGTCCCGCCCAGGGCCTGCTGGGTGACCCGTTCAACAGTGGTTCCACCCGGCGCCGCGATGGACGCTGCCTGGCCGGCACCCATGCCGGCATAGTCCTCATCGCTCAACTCGTCCATGCCGGTCTTCGTGCCGCCGGCGCCCAATGCGGTGGCGATCTCGCGCTCTGGCTTCGGGTCGGCAATCAGCGCCATGCCCGGCGGTGCCATGCGATAGGCCGGCCGCGCCGAGACGTCCCTCAGCAGGACGATTTCGCCCGGTTGTGCCTTCACGCCCTGGCGGGCGCCCGATGCGGACGCGTCGGCGCCAACCGACAGCAGGGCCATTGCCAGCGCTGCGGCCAGGCCGCGAATCAGGGTGGTGCCGTCCATGCCGATCTCCCGCGATGGGTGCGGCGGAACCACGCATCAACCGTGCCAACTTCGAAGTGCCCATCCGCCAACGTTGGGACCATGCAGTACCTGACCGGGCTGCTGCCACGCTGTTACAGGCACGTCGCGGAATTGTTGGGATTTCGAAGCCCCAGGCACCGCAGGGCAAGGGCGGCGGGCGACTGTCGCATCGGTGTTACAGGTGGCGTCGCCGTCTGCAACGGTGCCGCTTCAGCCTCGAATTCCTTGACGCACTGCTCATTGCGTCGCCGTTTAGGTAAGCGCTAGGATCCGCCCAACAAAGGCCGCCCAGGCGGCCGTAGAGGTCCCGGCGGGGGGCGGCACGCCGGTGATTTGCCTGACAGTCCGCCGACGGTGTCCGGATGCTGGGGGAAGCATGGCAGCGGTCCCGGAGGCTTCTACGTCACGTTGCGTGCTCTGGTTTGGCGAGCCGTTGGCGAACGAACGCAGTGCGCTGGCGGCAGCGGGCTGGTATGTGCGCAGCATCCATCCCGATCCCGCCATGGCGATTGGCCTGCGTGGGCGCGATCGATTGCTCGCCGTACTCGATCTGCGCCATTTGGATTCAAGGGCATTGCAGCTGCTCACCTCCTGGATGGAGCAGCATCTGCATCTACCCTGGTTGGCGGTGCTTCCACCCGGTGCAGGTGTTGTACCTCCGGTGTGGTTGCCGCTGCTGGCGCGCTGCCAGGGGAGGTTCACCCTGCCATTCGGGCTGCAGGAGCTGGTCTGCGCGATGCGCCAGCAGTTCGATGCGGATGATCCTTCGATCGATGAGGCCTGTGGTGGGCAGGGACCACGTGCCCTGATTGGAGAAAGTTCTGCGCTGCATGCGGTGCGCACGGTGCTGCACAAGTTTGCGCCGGTGGAGCTTCCGGTGCTGGTCACCGGTGAAACCGGTACAGGCAAGGAGCTGGCCGCACACGCGCTGCATGCGCTGTCGGGGCGCGCCGGCAGGCCTTTCATTGCGGTTAACTGCGGTGCGATTCCGGCCAACCTGGTGCAGTCGGAGCTGTTCGGCCACGAACGTGGCTCGTTCACCGGTGCCGACAAGCGGCAGATCGGTGTGTTCGAATCGGCGCACGGCGGAACGGTGTTTCTTGATGAAGTGGGCGATCTGCCGGCGGAAGCACAGACCAGTCTGCTGCGCGTGCTGCAGGAGGGAACCTTCGAGCGCGTGGGCAGCAGCCAGTCGCTGCGCGCAGACGTGCGTGTACTTGCCGCGACCCACGTCGAACTGGAACACGCGGTGGCGCAGGGGCGGTTCCGCAGCGATCTCTACTACCGTCTGAATGTGCTGCGCCTGCTGATGCCACCGCTGCGTGAGCGCGGCGCCGACGTGCAGCTGTTGGCCGAGCACTTCCTGCGCTGCTTCCGCTTGCGCCACGGCGTGCGTGCACGCGGCTTTGCACCGGCCGCACTGCAGGCCATGCGGCGCTTCGACTGGCCCGGCAACGTACGCGAACTGCTGAACCGTGTGCAGCGCGCAGCGATCATGGCCGAAGGCGAGCTGATCAGTGAGCGTGACCTGGAGCTGGGCGCATCGGCGGCGGTCCTGCCCGCGGCGATGCTGCACGATGCACGGGGGCAGGCCGAGCGCGATGTGCTGCTGCAGACCCTGCGCCAGACCGGCTACAACGTCTCCGAGTGCGCGCGGCAGATGCAGATATCGCGGGTGACGGTGTATCGCCTGTGCCGCAAGCACCGGCTGGAGCTGCCTGCGCAGCGCTGATCAGCCGGCCGCCAGGTGCTTGAACAGGCGCAACGGCTTGCCCGCGACGCGCTCGATCACGCCCTTGGCTTCCAGGTCCAGCTGCACGGCCTTCAACCACCAGCCGGCGGTGGCACCTGCCGGGAACAGGGCGGCGGGCAGATGTGGCAGCAGTGCCTGTTTTGCCTGCGCAACGGTAAGGCCGGGCGGTTGCGCAGGCAGGGCCCGCAGCAGGGCATGGCGCATGGCGAGATACTTGGCACGATCCACGCGCTGGATGTGCCCGGGCGTGGTGATGCTCTCGATCTCGATCCGCTCGGGCTCAGACATGGGTATCTCCCGCGACCTCGATGCGTGGGCTGCGGAAGCCCATGGCGACCCACGCCTTCATCAACCGGGCATAGAACCGCAGCGACCGGGTTTCCAGGTTCGGCACATCGTCGGGAAGGACAGACGCATCAGGAAGATCACTGACCATCGTCCGCATCTCCACGGCGGGTCTTGCCGATGCCGGCCACAACAGGCCATACAGGCTCAGCCAATGGCCGCCGCTGAACTCCAGGAAGAGTGGTGTATTGCAGCATCCCGCCACGACGCGGCGGCTGCCACCCCTGCTGGACAACCGCAACGCGCGCAGCATGGCATGTCCGGCATCGATGCTGACGCGATCCTTGCGCTGCATTACGAAGAGCGTCTGGCCGTGCGGGCCCAGTACGGCCGGTGCCCGGGGCATCGACTGCAGCATGGCGCCGGCCTTGCGGCAGCTGTCGCAGCAGCATTCGACGGTGGCGATGGGACTGCCGGTGGCGGTCAGGCGCACCTGGCCGCAGGCGCAGGCAAGGGACTGGTGTGAGGCCATCTGCGTTTTCTCCTGGGTAGTCATCCTCTCGACGAGCAGGGGCGCCGAGAATCGACAACATCTGGCTTCAAGGGCGCATCATCCGATAGCGGACGCGGTACAGGTCCAACCCTGCACCGTCTGCGCGCCGTGCCGAATAGGTCAAGGTGTCGGGTTGTGAGCCATCCAGCATCGCGCCGTAGCTGTCGCCGGAGGCTTCGTTCATGGGCGAGGGCAATGCAAGGCCCGCGTCATAACGGCCTCCATGCGCGTAAGCAATGAACTGGCGCACCGGTGCACTGCCGAAGTCCAGAGCGCGGGCAAACACCAGCGTCCGGCCGTCGCCCAGGAAGGTGGCATCGAACTCCTGCGCTGCGGTATTGAGGTCTCCGGCCAGTGGCCGTGCCGGCTGTGCCCTGCCACGGACCATCGCTGCGACGTAGAGGTCATGGCCACCCGCACCGCCTGCGCGATCGCTGGAGAACAGCAGCGTGGCTGCGTCCGGCGAGAGCATCGGCGCGAACTCATCGGCCGCGCTGTTCACTGCCGGGCCAAGATTGACCGGCTCCCCGAATCGACCGTCGCTTCCCATGCTGACCCGATACAGATCGTCGCCGCCCTGGCCGCCTGCGCGATCCGAACAGAAATACACCACGCGGCCATCGGCGGAAAAGGCGGGATCGAAGTCGCGCCCCGGCGTGTTGAACGGCACCGGCGTCGCCGGCCGCCAGCGCTGCCCGTCGTTGCGGGAGACCCAGATGTCATACCCGCCCGGACCGCCAGGCCGGTTGCGGCTGAACCACAGTGCGGTTTTCCCGTCCGGGCTCAAGGTCAGTCGAATCTCGTCGTACTGCGTGGATGCAACGCCCGGGGCAAAGCGTTCGGCCGGGCCGACGATCTGCAGCACCCTTGATGGAGACGCGGCAGGCGACGCAGCAACCAGCAGCATCACGGCCAGCAGCGCCTTCATGCCTGTCGCTCGAAGTCGCTGACCCAGTTGGTTTCCCAGCTGCGCCCACCATCGGCCGAGGCCGCCTGTTCCCAGCGCGCCGAACGCGGGGTGATGCGTGACCAGATCACCCGCGTCTGGATTGATCGACCGTCGTGCTGGTCTTCGCCGAAGAAGCGGCCGACACCGGCCTGGAAACCACCGCGCAGTGGCGCGCCGATCCGGGTCGGCTCCCGGCCATCCAGCCACCAGCTCAGCCAGTGCTGCTCCGCCGCATTCCAGGCGCGGATGCCCATGCCGCGCAGCGGTGCTGCAGGCACGTCCATCAGGTTGTCACCCACGTTGCCGAATCCTCCCAGTACCGGCCAGTTGTGCAGGGTGCCGTTGAACGCGTCCCACGCATCGCTGCCTGCCAGCCGAGCGCGCAGGCGACGATGGCGCACGTTCCAATGGCCCACCAGGAAATCAAAATCGCCCGGTGCATCCGGCAGCTTCGGAAGCGGAGAGGGGATCGCAGCAGTGCGGCGGAACCAGTTGCGCCAGTTCACTTCCCAGTGCGCACCGGCATCGTCGGAGAACGCCTGCTCCCACCACGGCTCCTCGCCGTGGATGTCATGCCAGCGGAACCACACGTCGATGGGGCGTCCGTCGATCCGGTCGGTGCCGCGGAAGCTGCCTGCATCGCCCTCGAAAACGCCACGCACGGGGGCTTCGATACGGGCAGGGTTGCGGCCATCGATCCACCAGATCGACCACATGGAAGACACCGGATCGAATGCGCGCACGCCCAGGCCCCTGTAAGGGCCCGAAGGCAGCGCCATGATGTTGTCATCGATGGTGCCGAGTCCCCCCAGGGTGAGCCAGACCGCGCTGGAACCGGTGAAGGACTCCCAACGGGTATCGCCGACCAGGCGCTCCTTCAGGCGTCGGTGCCGGACCTGCCAGTTGCCCTGCAACCATTTCCAGTCTTCGCTGTGGCTGGGCAGGGCCCACCCGGAGGGCAGGGCAGTGGACGCCGCCGCGGCGGCCAGGGTGGCCAGGAACTCCCGTCGATCCATGTGCGTGATCCCTTGTCGAAAGTGCCTCCATCGTTGCGGACAGGAGGGGGATTGACCACGCAGATAACGGGGCTCAGGCTAAGTCACACTTATGGTCACCCAACGCCAGCTGCCATCGCTTGCCGCCATCCGTGCCTTCGAGGCGGCGGCGCGGCTGGGCAGCTTCGCGCGTGCCGCCGAGGAGCTAGACACCAGCGCGGCATCGGTGAGCTACCACGTGCGGCGGCTGGAGGCCCAGACCGGCACCTGCCTGTTCCTGCGCCACGCACAGCACGTGGAACTGACGGTGACGGGTGCCAGCGTCGCGCAGGAGGCCACCCGCGCATTCGATGCACTGCGCGCCAGCTTCATGCGCGCCGCTGAGATGGATGCGGCGCGACTGCGCCTGTCCGTGCTGCCGACGCTGGGCACCAGCTGGCTGACGCCGCGGCTGGGCACGTTCCGCGCCCGCCACCGGCAGTTCGTGCTGGAACTGGACCTGTCGGCAGCGCCGCAGGATCTGGCCGCCGGTCACTTCGATGCCGCCATCCGCAATGGCCAGGGCGGATGGCCGGGTCTTCAGGCAACTCCCTTGTTTCCCAGCGTGTTCACACCGTTGTGTGCGCCGGCGCTGCTGCACGGGGCGCGTGGGCTGGGCAGCGCCGCGCTGGAGATTCCCCTGCTCGGGCGACCGGACTGGTGGGCCCTGTGGTTTGCCGCGCACGGGCACATTCCACCGCCGGCACCGGAGAGTTTCGTCACGCCCTTTGCCGTCGAGCATCTGGATGTCGGCGCCGCGATCGCCGGGCAAGGCATCGCCATGGGTTCGCCGATCCTGTTCCAGGCGGAGCTGGACAGCGGGCGGCTGGTGCAGGCGCATCCGGGTGTGGCCGGTGACGGCCGCAGCTTCTGGTTCGTGGCACCTACGGCGCGAAATGGCAGTGCCAAGGTCATTGCATTGCGTGACTGGCTGGTCGAGCAGGCCGCTGAGGCGCGGCATGCGGCACGCCACTATCTGGCCCAGGCGGTGGTGCCATGAACCAGAGCCCCGAACTGCTGCGGCGCCTGCTGCGTGCCAAGGACCGGATGGATCGCGCCAGCCACGAAGAGTGGCCAGTCGCGCGCCTGGCCGAGGTCAGTGCGGTGTCGCCGGCGCACTTCGCCCGCTCGTTCAAGCAGGCCTTCGGGCTGCCACCGCACCGCTATCTACTCAGCCGGCGCATTGAACGGGCCGTGGCGATGTTGCGTGACACCGACCTGCCGGTCACCGAAATCGCCGCGCAGACCGGGTGGAGCAGCCTGGGCACCTTTGGCCGCATCTTCCGTGACATCACCGGCGACAGCCCGGGCAATGTGCGTGAGCGTGAGCGTGCAGGCCAGGCGGCGTCGGCCTGCGTGCCGGAATGCCACGTACGTGCCGCGCAGCGACCGGACCTGAACATCGCAGTTTTGGAGAAGCGCCGCCGCGAGGCGGTTGCTAGCGTGGACCCCACCTGAGGGAGGTCCCATGACGAACACTGTGAACACGGTCGGCCTGTATGTGCGCGACCAGGATGAGGCGCTGGCGTTCTACGTCGGCAAGCTCGGCTTCGAAGTGCATACCGACGTACGCAATGGCAGCTACCGCTGGCTGACGGTACGCAGCCCGGGCCAGGACGGTTTCCAGCTGGGCCTTTTCGTGCCAGGCCCGCCCACCCACGATGCCGCTACCGCGCTTTCGCTGCAGCAGCTGGTGGCCAAAGGCGCAATGCCGCCCCTGGTGCTGGCCGTGGATGACTGCCAGGCGTGCTACACGCAATGGCTGGCACAGGGCGTGGAATTCACCCAGGAGCCGATCGAGCGCTATGGCGCGGTCGACGCTGGATTCCGCGATCCATCAGGCAATGGCTGGAAGATGATTGAAGCCCGTTCCGAGGCGAGGCGCCGGCAATGAGCCGCGGTGGCTGGGCACGGCCCGTGCATCGTTGGACCTCGATCGTGTTCACCCTGGCGGTGATCGCCAACTTCGTGGCGCGCGGGCTCGGGCAGGGCCAGCCTGCGGCGTGGATCACCTATTCGCCGCTGCCGCCGCTGTTCCTGCAACTGTTCACCGGCCTGTACCTGTTCGCGCTGCACTACGCCGGAAAGCGCCGCAGCGCCGCACTGGGCACTGCGGGCTGAGCAGGGTCAGGCGACGGCGTCCACCGCGTAGGCGGCAAGCAGGCCCGGCAGCTGGTCCATGCGCTGGAAAATTACCTTTGCACCGGCAGCGCGCAGGGCTTCGGGCGTACTGTGGTGCGGACCACCCTCACTGAAGCCGAACACGGTGGCGCCTGCGGCAACGCCCGCAGTGGCGCCGGTGACGGTGTCCTCGATCACTGCACAGCGCGTCGGGTCGACGCCCAGCGCTGCAGCTGCAGCCAGGTACACGTCCGGGTGCGGCTTGGTGCGCGGCATGTCCTGGCCACTGAACACATGGGGGCCGAAGGCATCGAGGATGCCGACTTTGCCCAGCTGCAGCTTCACCTTGAGCAGATCGGCGCCGGAGGCGCAGGCGATCCGGCCGCCGGTGGCCGCAGCGATCGCACGCACGGCCTCGGGCGCCCCCTGGATCGCTTCAAGGTCACGTTCCAGTGCCCGGTTGCGCTGCTGGCGGAATTCTTCAAGCCATTCCTCGGTGAACGGCTTGCCGGTGCGCTCTGCGATCAGGCCAGCTAGATGGGCCACGGACTGGCCGAGGAAGACTTCACCCGCCTGCGCAGGGGTCAGCGGCCAGCCGCGTGCGGTCAGCATTTCCGAGAGAACGCGGGCGACCAGCGGCTCGGAATCGACGAGCACGCCGTCGCAGTCGAACAGCACGGCATCAAACGGAAAACGGGACATCTACAGCTCCAGGGGGCAATGCAATTGCGCAATTGCCCGCTATTTTCCCACAGCCATCCTTGCGGGGCACCCGGTCCGGGTGCCCCCATTCCCGGCAGGCCGGTCAGCCCAGGTCACAACCCGCCGGCTGCGGCCAGGTGCTGGCCGGCAGCATGTTCTTCAGCGAGGCCGGTGCGTTGATCGCGACGTAGCTCGCACCCAGCAGCTCCTCCAGATCGGCGATGGTCACCAGGTAGCTGTCGAGGCTGCCGAGATTAGCTTCGTTGGGAATGATCCAGCTGATCGCCTTGGCCGTGCCGGTGTTCGGGTCACGGGTGATGATGGTCTTCCAGAAGAACTCCGGTGTCGGGATGCCGTGGCTGGAAAGGAAGTAGTCGTTGGAGGCGTCGCCGTAGACCACGCCACCGTAGACATCCACCGGCGCGATGTCGCGGTAGCACTCGGCCACGTTCTCTGCCTTCACCCAGATGCCCTGGTTGAAGCTGGACACCTGCGGAACGATGTTGGTCATGTAGTTGGCGCGGCGGATGTAGGTCGCGTTGTAGTCCATGTGATTGGACGTGACGAGATGGCCACGGTCGTAGCCGGACTTGATGCTGGCGTAGGAGGCGGTGCTGGTCTGGCCGAGGCAGCCTGCCGGCAGGTCCGGATCCTTGTAGAAGCTGGACGGGCGCGCGGCCGAGCCGGTGTCGGCGGTGAGCGTGTACTCGTAGCGGGTGGCGCTGTGGATGCTGCAGTCGTAGGTGAGCACGAAGCCGCCCTTGTTGAGGGTGACGACCTGGGCCTGGGCAGCGCCAGCGAAGGCACTGAGGACGAACGCGAAGAAGAGGCTTGCAAGGCGCATTGCGGTTCTCCAGCAGAAGTTCAGGGCGCAGCCGTCCGCCACGACCGCGCCGAGGCGAGGTCATGGGGGACGTTGCGGAGACGAGTGCTACGGATTGCGGTGAGACGTGACCGCGATGACAGGGCCGTGGAGGCCGTGCGGTGCCGTAAGCGTCACAAGCTGTCGTCTTTCGGTCAACGATGAAAAGACGAAGCTGTGACAGCGCGCAAGCACTGGAGATGTGTCAAATGGAGCAGGGCGTGGCTGAAACGCTCGCGTGCTAGAGCACCGCGATGCCTGCAGGTGTTGTCAGGGGTTCGCCTTCAGCACGTAATCGCCGTTGCGTGTTCCCGGTACCAGCAACCATCCTGGTTTCAGACTCAGCGACCACCCTGGACCCTGTAGCGGCGGGTCGGCAGTTGCGGGTGCCTGCACGAACACGGCCTTCCAGTCGCTCTGCATCAACGCTCCGTCGGTGACGTCCAGGCTGCCCCAGGTGTCGGTCAGCCGCATCGTTGGATATACCGTTCCACGGCCCGGCAACGGCTGCATCGTGTTGGGATTGAACTGGATGCGCATGCTGCGCAGATCCAGCCGCACGACCGGGCCTGTCACGAAGCGCGCACGGTTGTGTTCCAGCTGCGCAATGCGCTGCTGTTCGCGCAGCATTTCGGCTTCGCGCAGTGCCTGTCCGCCGTAGCGCGCAGCAGCGGCCCGCAGCTCGGTCGCACCCCCCTGCATCGGGGTCCGGGTCACTTCGGCCAGATGCGTGCCGAGGTCCCGGGCGGGGTGGGCGAGATGGTTGCGCCAGCCGGGGGCCGCCTGGTCCAGCAGCAGGCCATAGGCCGGACCGGTGGCATAGGCGAAAGAGCGGACGAAACTGCGATCGACAACGTGCGCGCGAAGGTCATGCAGCGCCGCCTGGATACGTGTGGAGCGCGTTGGGTTGCCGACGAACACGCCGGTGTACTCGGCCAGGCCCTCGTTCAATTCCAGCGCCGCTTCTTCCTGCGCTGCCGCAGGGAACTGGCGGTGGCGCTCGGCGCGGAATGCGAGTGCGTCGTTCACCGCAGTGTGCTGCGCCATTGCATCGGTGGCCGTGAGCGCATCCGCAAGCGCGCGCCATTCCAGCTGCAGCCAGTAGCGTCCTTCAAGTGTGTCGAGGTGCTCGTTGCCGCCTTCGGTCGGGGCGGTGATGGGCAACGCCGGTTGCAACCGATGGAACATTTCGTGAGCCAGCAGCGTACTGCGCCTGGACACGTCCTGCGGCAATGGCCAGAGCAGTTGCGTCCAGCGTATGCCGGACCATTCCACGGCGGTGTTGGCAACGATCGCATCGGGCGGAAGCTGGCCCACGAACACCTCGCCACGCGCCTTCAACGCGCCGTGTACATCCGCATGCGAGGCGGTGACCTGGCGGCTCTTCGGATCGACCAGCATCAGCGGCCCGCACAGGGATTGCCCCCACAGCTGGCCGCCATCGGCCTGGCACAGGTGCTGTGCCTCGATGAAGATTCCGCGCGCGTCGGCGTCTGCGATCGGTGATTCAGCGGACCATGCCGGTCCTGCTGCACAGGCAACACCGGCAATCAGTGCAGTGCGGAAAATATCCATGGCATCCGTGCGTTGATGGGCGCAGGCAGTCATAGCACTGGACACCGTTGTCCTTCAACGACGGGCAACGAACGCGTTGCCGCTTCGGCGGCCGGGGCCATGGCTACGCCATGCAGGCGCACATCCATACTTTCGCGTACTGATCTCTGTCTTGCAGCTGTCACGAAAAACTGTGCGCCGCGTCAAATTTTGAGGTAGTGTCGATTCTGCTGCCGGGGCGCAGCGGGGTGCAAGGCGTCGGGGACTACGCGCCGCACCCGCAATTGAAGCACCAGACATCACAGCGCCGGCGTTGACGCCGGCGTGCATCTCGGGCTTTCAATGAAAAGGGGGTATTCGATGCGCAATGCATGGATCAAACGAAGCAAATGGGTTGCACTGACCCTGGTGGCGGGTGCCGCACTGGCCGCCGCTGCCGTGGGCATACGCAGTACCGGTGCCCAGTCAAAGACCGGCAATCCCTCGGTGGACGCGCGCGCCGGCAATCCGTCCGGGCCTGCGACACGCGGTCCGGGCAGCGGCTTCGCCGAGCTCTCCAACCGCTACATCGTGGTCTACCGCGAGGAGCCGCTGGCCACCTACAAGGGCGACATCCAGGGCCTCGCGGCACCGGAACGCATGCGCCCATCCGCCAGCGCCGCGCGTGCAGCGGCAGCCACCGGCAATGCGCCGACACCGCGCATCGCTGTAAGGGGGGCACGCTCGCAGGACTATGTGCGCTTTCTCGCTGACCGCCAGGTACAGCACGAGGCCCGCATCAATGCAGCATTGGGTCGCAGCGTGAAGGTAGAACGGCGCATGCAGCATGCGATCAACGCATCGGTGCTGCAGATGAATCCGCAGGAAGCGGAGCGCGTGCGCGCACTTCCTGATGTGCAACTGGTTGAAGAGTACAGGGAGTATGAGCAGGACACCGACGTCGGACCGGGGTTGATCGGCGCACCTGCGCTGTGGAACGGCACACCTGCGCCGTTCCGTGGCGAAGGTGTGGTGGTCGGCGTCATCGACTCGGGCATCAACTTCGGCAGCCCGGCCTTCACCGCCCGCGCCGAAGATGGTTACGAGCACGTCAATCCGCTGGGCGCCGGCAACTACCTCGGTACCTGCGCGCCGGGCGGCATCGACGAAGGTCGCTGCAACAGCAAGCTGATCGGCGGCTACGACTTCGTCTGCGGCGCGCCGGGCAACCAGTGTGGCGTTGCGGACGTACGCGAGGAGCCTGGATTTGGTGACACCAACGCTCATGGCAGCCATACCGCTTCCACCGCCGCCGGCAACCCGCACACTGCGTCCCACCGTGGCAACCAGATCCACATTTCCGGTGTTGCGCCGCGCGCCAACATCATCGCCTACGACGCCTGCTACACCGAGGTCTCCACCGGGCGCGGCTTCTGCCCGAATACCTCGACGCTGGCAGCGGTCAACCAGGCCCTCGCCGATGGCGTGGTCGACGTCATCAATTACTCCATTGCCGGTGGCACCGCGCCGTGGGGAGAGGCGGTCTCGCTGGCGTTCCTCAACGCATCCGATGCCGGCATCTACGTGGCCACTTCGGCCGGCAACTCCGGCCCAGGTCCGAACACGATGGGCCATCTGGAACCCTGGACCGGCAGCACTGCGGCGGCCACGCATGGCCGCGGCGACATCGTGCTGTTCGCTGCGGTCAGCGGCCCCGGCAGCGTGCCGCCGGCGCTCACTGCCATCCTGCTGACCGAAGGCTCGGGCGGCGTGCCGTTCGCAACGCCGATTCCTGCAACCACGCCGCTGCGTGTCAGTGCAGGTATCGACAGTGTCAACGATGGGTGCGCGCCGTTCCCGGCCAATACCTTCCAGGGCGCCGTTGCGGTGATCCGCCGTGGCTCGTGCAACTTCAGCGACAAGGTCAACAACGCCGCTGCAGCGGGTGCGATCGCCGTGCTGATCGGCAACAACCAGCCGGCCCCCATCCTGCCCAACGTGGC
Organism: Stenotrophomonas sp. GD03654; assembly: GCF_029845105.1. NCBI lineage: Bacteria > Pseudomonadati > Pseudomonadota > Gammaproteobacteria > Lysobacterales > Lysobacteraceae > Stenotrophomonas > Stenotrophomonas sp. GD03654. The sequence goes on from NZ_JAOCLC010000009.1 coordinate 48,657, forward strand.
CGGGGCGACCATTCCCGCCTTCGCCATCGACCAGTCGGACGCCAATGCACTGCGGACCTTTGCGTCGAGCGTTGGCAACAACGCAACCGCCGGCATTGCCTATCCGGCCAGCAAGATCAGCAATACGCCGGATGTGCTGGGCGACTTCAGTTCGCGCGGCCCGGCCGGGATCTTTGATCTGGTCAAGCCGGACGTGACCGCCCCGGGTGTGCGTGTGCTGGCCGTGATCGCGGGCAATGAGGTGACCGGCTCGGAGAACGCCGTCGGCCTGATGGACGGCACCTCGATGGCATCTCCGCATCACGCAGGTGCCGCCGCGCTCCTGCGCCAGGCGCGTCCTGACTGGACCGTGCACGAGACACGCTCGGCGTTGATGATGACCGCGCGACAGGAGGTGCTGAAGGAAGATGGCGTCACACCGGCCGACGCATTCGCGATGGGCGCTGGACGCATCCAGGTGGACCAGGCACTGCGCGCAGGGCTGGTGCTCAACGAGACCAAGACCAACTTCCTGGCCGCCAATCCAGCCAATGGCGGTGAAGTGTCGTCGCTCAACATCGCCAGCCTCGGCAAGCGCAGCTGCCCGGACAGCTGCAGCTTCACCCGCGTGTTCCGCAATGTGCTGCCGACCCGGCAGACGTGGACGGCGAAGGTGCAGGGCCTGACCGCGGTTGTCTCGCCATCGGTGTTTACCCTGGCGCCGGGTGAAAGCAAGTCGGTGCGGGTCATCGTCACCACCGGTTCGGTGCCGAACGATGGCAGCTGGCGCTTTGCCAGGCTCACCCTCTCACCGCAGGGCGGTGATACCAGCCAGCCGCTGCTGCGCCTGCCGATCGCCGTGTCGGTGCCGCCGCCGCAGATCGCCGCCACGCCGCCGACGAACTCGCTGACCCTGCCGGCCGGTGGCAGTGGAACGGTGAACCTGCAGATCGCCAATACCGGCGGCTCACCGCTGGAATGGCAGATCGACAATTCCGGAGTGGGCACCCGCACGCTGGTAGCGCAGGCGCCAAACAACGCCAATGGCCGTCGCTCGACGCGCTTCACCGATGCGGCGACAGTGGGTGCACGTGCACAGCTTGGTGCCGATGACTTCACTCTGGGCGAGGCCACCGGCATTACCCGCATCGTCGCTGACGGCTTCGTCAACGGTGGCTCGCTGGCAACTTCGACCAACATCAACTGGTCGATCTACCGGGATGTTGGCGGCAATCCGGAGGGCAATCCGGAATCGAGCCCGCAGCTGGCGCTGTGGAGCTACACCTCCACCGTCAGCGGTCCGGGCGTAAGAACGTCGGCCACGCTGGCCACCATCAACCTTGACCTGGCCGCTGCAGGCCAGAACGTGAACCTGCCGGCAGGCCGCTACTGGCTGGTGGTCTCGGTGCGCGCGCCGCTGGCTACCAGCTGGTTCTGGTTCAACGCCACCAGCGGCGACAGCGTGTACCGCAGCGCGATCATCAATCCCGATGGCAGCGGTGCCTGGTCCGCCACCGCCGGCGCGCCTGGGCTGGCCTATGGGCTGGGCGGAAGCAATGCGTGCGGCGCCGGCTGGATCGGCACACCGACCCGTGCCCTGGGCCGCATCTCCGCAGGCGGCAGCCAGAGCACGCAGGTGCAGATCAACGCCAGCGGCCTCGCGCCGGGCAGCTATTCGGGCTTCGTCTGTGTCGGCAGCAATGACCCGAGCACGCCGAAGACTGCTGTCCGTGTCGCCTTGACCGTAACGCCGTAAGGCGCCTGCAGCATCCCGGCCGCCCCTGTGCAGGGGCGGCCGGTTTCCCACCGTTTCCGGCGCTTGCCGGGAACCCTTCCTGATGGACCTCGGGGGTACCGTGAAGACGATGCACAAGCACATCCTTGCCGTGGCACTGGCCATGGCAACCGCACCGGCGTGGGCCGGTGATACCTGCCAGCTGGACGATGGCTTCGGCGGCGTGTCCAACGGTGGCGCCAGCGCCGGTGGTGCCGCCTCGCTGGCGTGCGGCAGTGGTGCCGATGCCAGCGGTGATCTATCGGCGGCCGTCGGAACCGGCGCCAGTGCCAGCGGCACCGGCAGTACGGCGATCGGCGCAGCCAGCAGCGCCTCCGGCGACCAGAGCGCCGCCGTGGGCGTGGGTGCTTCCGCCTCCGGCGCCAACAGTGCGGCGATCGGCGACAGCGCCACCGCCAGTGGTGACTTCAGCAGTGCCAGTGGCTCGGGCAGCTCCGCAACGGGCTCGTTCTCCACCGCGTCAGGCGCTGGCAGCAACGCCACGGGCGAAAACAGCACCGCGCTCGGCAGCTTGTCCGAAGCCAGTGGCAACAACAGCAGTGCCGTGGGCAATGGTGCCATCGCTTCTGCGAACGACAGCGTTGCACTGGGCAACGGCTCCGTCGCCGACCGTGCCAACTCGGTATCGGTGGGCAGCGCCGGTAACGAGCGCCAGTTGACCAACGTGGCCGCCGCCACGCAGGGCACCGATGCGGTGAACCTCAATCAGATGAATACCGCCAACGCCAACACGCTGACTTCGGCCAACAGCTATGCCGATGCGCGGGCCACGGCGACCATCAACTCCGTCAACGCCTACACCGACGCGAGCAGCGCCGCGGCAGTGACGACCTCAAAGGCCTATACCGATGCCAGCAGCGCAACCACGCTCTCCTCGGCCAACTCCTATACCGATACGAAGTCCGCGCAGGCGGTGACGACGGCCAATGCCTACACCGACCAGCGCCTGGCGCAGTTCGCGCTGGACAACAACGGGCTGAAGCAGGAGATGGAACGCCGCCTGCGTCACCAGGACCAGCGCATCGATCGCATGGGTGCGATGAGCTCGGCGATGTTGAACATGGCCATCAACGCCGCCGGCTCACAGAGCCCGCGCGGTCGCATTGCGGTGGGTGCCGGCTTCCAGGGCGGCGAGCAGGCGCTGTCGATCGGATACGGTAAACGGATCGGCGAGCGTGCTTCGTTCTCGCTGGGTGGTGCCTTCAGCAATGGCGAGAGGTCTGCTGGCATGGGCTTCGGCGTAGACCTGTAACGCAGTGCAGGGCAGGGCAGGGGGCGTGCAGCGCCCCCTGTTCAGCCAACAAGCGCTGCGAACGTGCAGCAAACGTCATGCTGCGTCGCAAGGTGCCACCCACCATTCGCACTGGTACGGTCCAACCCGTTGCACCACCACCGACGGGGAGAGACGACGATGCGCAAGGTATTGCTGCTGTTGATCCTGCTGACCGGCCTGGCGCCCACTGCCTGGGCTACGACGGTCAAGACCACCCATCGCACCATTTCCGGCTGGGATGGAACGCCTCTCGGGGCCTTCGTCATCGAACCGCAGGATGCGGGCGGCGGGCGCTATCCGCTGCTGGTGATGCCCAGCAGCTGGGCGGTGCCCAGCGTGGAGTATGTGGGGGTGGCGCAGTCGCTGGCACAGCGCGGCTATGTGGTGATCAGCTACAGCTCGCGTGGCTTCTGGGAATCCGGCGGCAGCATCGACATCGCTGGGCCCTCCACGGTGGAGGATGTCAGCGCGCTGATCGACTGGGCGCTGGACAACACCCGCGCTGACCCGGACCGGATCGGCGTTTCGGGCATCTCCTACGGTGCGGGCACCAGCCTGCTGGCGGCGGCACGCGATCCGCGCATCAAGGCCGTGGCCGCGCTCAGTGGCTGGGCCGATCTGCAGGCCTCGCTGTACAGCAACGACACCCCGAGCGCGCAGGGCATCGCACTGCTGGTTGCGGCCGGCCTGGTGACCGGACGTCCCGGCGCGGAGCTGGCCACGATCAACCGCAATGTTCTGGCCGGCAACTACCAGGGCGCGGTGGATTCGCTGTTGCCGGTGGCGGCGCAGCGCAGTCCCGCGGCCAGCATCGACGAGATCAACGCCAACCAGCCGGCGGTGTTTCTGGCCAACGCCTTCAACGACAGCCTGTTCCCGCCGGGCCAGCTGGTTGATTTCTTCAACCGGCTGAAAGGCCCGAAGCAGCTGCAGCTGCGCCACGGTGACCACGCGCTCAACGAAGCGCTCGGTGCACTGGGCATTCCCAACGAAGTCTATGACCAGGTGGGTGACTGGTTCGATCACTATCTGAAGGCAGTGGCCAACGGCATCGACCGCCAGCCGGCGGTGCAGCTGAAGTCACAGGCCGGCAGCTGGAGCCGCTACCCGGACTGGCAGGCGACCAGCAAGGGTGCGGTCAGCTACGGCCTGACCGCACCCTCTGGTTTGCTGCTGCCGACCGGCGGCCTGGCCGAGCACGGTGGCGGCACCGGCTGGAACTACCGCATCGGCAGCGGTTTGCTGACTGCGGCCAACTCCGGCGTGGCAATGGCCTCCGGCGCGCTGCAGATGATCAACCTTCCGCCGGGCGCCTACGTGCCGTTTGTTGGCCGCAGTGCCGCCGGTGTCTGGCAGGGGCCAATCCAGTGGAGCGCCAAACGCCTGGACGGTGCGCCGGAAGTGCGCCTGACGGTCACGCCCAGCCGTGCCAACACCACGCTGTACGCCTACCTGTACGCCGAGGATGTGCTGGGCAATGGTCAGTTGATCAGCCACAAGCCGTACACCTTGCGCGGTGCCACGCCAGGCCAGGCGAAAACGCTCGACCTGCGGCTGGAAGCGAGCAGCTGGAACCTTCCAGCCGGCAGCCGCCTGACCCTGGTGGTCGATACCGTGGACCTGCGCTATGCGGGCATCAGCCAGCTGGGTGGGGCGGTGACCTTCAGCTCGCCAGTCAATGCGCCGTCGGTGCTGAAGGTGCCGCTGCATTGATGTGCGGCCGCGCCCGTTGTGGCGGGCGCGGTACACCGGGCTGGAAAACTGCGAGACTCGTGCTTGTTCCGGGAAACGGATGAATCCATGGTCATTGCATGGCTGCTGCTCGGTGCGGTGCTCGCGGCACCCACCGCGAAAGGTGCGCCGATCGATTGGCCGGACACGCTGTTGAAGGATCTGGACGCTGCCGACGCCGCCCTGCGTGGCAGTCATCCGGGCGCGGTGGATCTGCGGAATCCCGGGTTCGGCGCGCAGCTCGACGAGGCCCAGGCGCTTGCACGCTCGCGCGCGAATCGGGTCACCAACTATCAGGGCTACTGGTGGGCGATGAAGGGCTATGCGGCGTTCTTCAACGATGGGCATGTCAGCCTCAACGCGCTTGCCGGCGCTCCCGATGTTCCAACGCAATGGCCCGGGTTCCTGACCGGCTTCGACGGCGATGCGCAGTTGGTCATGACCGTGGACGGTGGTCCGGGCCATCCGCCGCTGGGGGCTCGATTGCTTTCCTGTGATGGCATCGATGCGCAGACGTTGGCCGCACGGCGGGTGGGTGACTTCAGCGGGCGCTGGAACCTGCTGGCCAGCCGCATCCACGGCGGCGGTGAAGTATTGCTGGATCAGGGCAATCCGTTCGTGCCCACGCTGCACGCCTGCGTCTTCCAGGTAAATGGACGCGAGAAATCCTACGCACTGCAGTGGCAGCCACTGCAGGCGGCACAGCGCAAGGAGCGTCTGGCCGACACCCGGCGCAGCTTCCGCCCGGCCAACGGCTGGCACATCATGCCCGATGGCGGCTACTGGATCACCACCAGCAGCTTCAATGCCGACCCCACGGAGCAGAACTTCAAGGAACTGACCGCTCTGCTTGAGCAGCTTGCTCCGAAAGCCGAAGCACTGCAGCAGGCACCGTCGGTGGTGCTGGACGTGCGTGGCAACAGCGGCGGAGCTTCGCAATGGAGCATCGAACTGGCGCGATTGATCTGGGGCCGGGCCGCCGTGGACGTGCTGCCCGATCCCAGCTGGGTGGAGTGGCGGACCTCCGAGGCCAACATCGCCCAGTTGCGCAGCTTCCTGCAGAAGCTGGTGCAGGCGCCCGACGCGTCGCCAGAGCTGCGTCGCATGCTGGAGTCGGTGACGGCGGGCATGGCACAGGCACGCGGCCGGGGTGAGGCATTGTGGCGCGAGCCATCCGAGGCCAGCGCAGATACAGCACCAACCCCAGGCCCGGCCGCACCGCTGCGCAAGGGCAGGGTGGTGATCGTGGCCGATGCAGCCTGTGGTTCAGCCTGCCTGGATGCGCTGGACCTGTGGAAGCGGTTGGGCGCGGTGCAGGTGGGCGTCGAGACATCGGCCGATAGTCTCTACATGGACGTGCGGCCAGAGCGGCTGCCAAGCGGGCTGGCCAGGATTTCAGTGCCGATGAAGGTGTTCCGGGGGCGGGTGCGTGGTTCGAACGAACCACACGTGCCCGATCATCGATATACCGGCGACATGCGGGACACCGCAGCACTTGAGGCGTGGATCTCCGGACGATGATCCCGTCCTGGTGGCGTACCGGTGAAGCAGTTCCGGCGCATTAAACCTTTTCACCGACAGCTGCATCCAACCCGCAATGAGCCGGGTAACCGCTGCTGCAGCTCTACTGACCGAAGGAGCCCTTGGATGTGCGAACTGCCTCGTACTGCGCTTCAATGCGCGATGTTGATCATGCTGGTGCCTTTCGCAGCAGGTGCTGCGGTCACCGAAGTTCCCTTCGAACTGGGCAAGGATCACCGGATCTACGTGGAGGGTACGATCAACGGCTCGCGACCACTGCGCTTTCTCGTCGATACAGGCGCGTCGGCCATGGCCGTTGCCAGGCACATCCAGCAGGACGCGAAGCTGGTCATTGACGACCAGAGTGAGAACACCGGTTCCGATGGCGTCACGCTTCTCGACTACAGCACGCACAACGCCGTGCGGATCGGCGGCGTGCAGCGACCGATGGGAGCCGTTGTGATCGACTACACGGGGCGCCCCTTCGATGCGGTACTGGGCTGGACCTTCTTCCAGGGCAAGGTGCTGGAGATCGACTACGACCGCAGCCTGCTGCGTCTGCATGACGAGGTTCCCGACCTTGCCGGGTATGTCCGGGCCAACGTGCGCTGGATTGACAATATTCCGACCATCCAGGTCACGCTCGGCAACGGCAACACCACTTTCACACCCTGGCTTACCCTGGACACCGGCAGCAACGGCAACATCGACCTGTCCTACGCCTTCGGCACCGCCCACCGCCTGCAGGAAGCGTTTCCGGAACGACTTGGAACATCACAGTTCAGCGGCAGCGCGGGCCGGAAGATCCGCGCGGTGGACGTGCGCGTGCCCGTGGCCAGCATCTCGACCCTGCAACTGAAGGGGCCGAAAGCCTCGATCACCGTCGATGACGATGGCTCCACGGACGACGGGACGCTTGGCAGCGAAGTCCTGCAGCAGTTCAATATCCTGCTGGATGCCCGTTCCGGCAGCATCTATCTGCGTCCCAACCGTCGCTTCGTCGCCACCCCGGCGGGGTGACCGTGCGCGCTCGGCATTCAGCGCTGGACATCCGCACCTCCATTGCCCAGCAGAGCCAGCACCTGCGCCTCAGCTACCGGGCTGAAGTCGCCGGGAATGGCGTGCTTCAACGCGCCCGCAGCCAGTCCGAAGCGCACGGTGCTTTCTGCGTCGAGCCCGGACAGCAATCCGTGCAGGATGCCGGCGGCAAAGGCATCGCCGCCCCCGATGCGATCAACGATACCGGGCAGCGGGCGCGGTGGTGCCTGCGCCCGCGTGCCGTCGCGGCCGAGCAGCAGCGCGCCCAGGATGTGATGGTCTGCACTCACCACATCGCGCTGGGTGCACGCCAGCCACTGCAGATGCGGGAATGCGGCAAAGGCGGCGGCCGCAGCGGCTTCGGTTCGGGCGACCGCATCGTCGTGCGGGAAGTGCAGCCCCAGCACCAGTTCGATGTCCCGATGATCGGCAAAGGCAATGTCGGCCTCGGCGAACAGCTCGCGCAGGATCGCCGCTGCGTCGCCATCCCAGCGTCGCCACAATGAGCGACGGTAATTGCCGTCGAAGGACACCTGCACACCGGCCGCGCGAGCCGCACGCGCGGCCCCCAGCACCGACTCGGCCACGTTGGCGCCCAGCGCCGGGCTGACGCCGGAGACATGCAGCAGGCGCGCGCCGGACAGCAGGGCGGGCCACGCATGGTCACTGGTATTGGTGTTTGCGAATGCAGAACCGGCCCGGTCATACACCACTTCACTGGCGCGCTGCACCGCACCGGTCGCCAGGAAGTACAGACCCATGCGGTCACCCTCCACTTCACGCACGCCGGCCACCCCTACGCCATGCCGCCGCAGCTCCGCCACGGCATGCCGGCCCAGCGCGTTGCCGGGTACCGTGCTGACCATCTGCACATCGTGGCCCAGGCAGGCCAGCGAGACCGCAACATTGGCCTCGGCGCCTCCCACATGGACCTGCAGCTGCGGCGTCTGCAGCAGCAGTTCACGACCGGGCGCACCCAGGCGCAGCAGCAACTCACCGAAACAAACGACGCGGCTCATCGGTTCTCTCTCACTCGGGGGTGGTGCAGCCCAGCATGCGCAGATCGATGGCATCGGCCATGCGCCGGTAGCCCTCGTCGTTGGGATGCAGATGGTCGCGGGTGATGTCATTGGGCAACGATTCGGCTGCCTTCGGGTCACGCAGCGCGGCATCGAAATCGATGATGCCATCGAACCCGGTCTTCCCACCGCGTGCCCACTGGTTGATCGTGGTGCGAGTGGCTGCGGAGACGGGCTCGTAGCGCTCGGAACCGCCGAATGGGGTCAACGTACCCAGCCAGGCGCGGATGCCGTGCGCATGCAGTCGTGCCGCAACCTGCTGATAGCCCAGCAGCATGTCCGCCGCATTGCGCCCGGGCAGCGGCTGCGCACCCCCTCCGTGGCGGATGTCGTTGATGCCTTCAAACAGGATCACCTGATCGGCATCGGCCACCGCGATCACGTCGCGATCCAATCGTGACAGGGCGCTGTGGCTGCGGCCATGGTCAAGCAGCTTGTTGCCGCTGATGCCCTGGTTGAGCACCACGAACCGGTTCGGGCAGGCCTGCTGCAGGCGCTGCGCCAATCGCTCCGGCCATTGGTTGAAGGTGCCGCGACGGGCGGTGGCGCCTTCCGTGATGGAGTCACCCAGCGCCACGATCACCTGTGGCCGATCTGCGCGCCGCACCATCACTGCCGAGAACACGTTCTGCTGGTAGCCCAGGCGCACGCTGTCGGCGACGGTTGTCTGCCTGCCGTCCGCTACCCGAAGCTCGGTGCGGCGCACGGCGGGGCGGGTGGGCTGCGGGAAATACGCACTCACGCTGATTTCCTGCAGCGCCACCAAGGGCATCGGCACCGGGTCGCTCAGCAGCGCGGCGCCCACCGGCACCTCAATGACCGCGCGGCCATCCACCGTTACCGGCAGTGGTGCAACCTTGCCATTCTTCAAGCCTACGCGCAGGTCTTCGACCCGCAAGGGCGACGTGCCGAGCTCGTTGCTGATGCGCAGCCGCAGCGCATCACCACGGCTGCCGATACGCATGTCCTGGCGCACGGTCTGCGCCGCGAACTGTACGGGTGCCTCGGCGGTGCCATCCTTGCGATCCGGTGCCGGCGAGGCGGTCCAGGCAGTGACCCAGACCGGTGCAGCCTGGGTGGCGGGGGCGGCCACGGCAGCGCCGAAGGCCAGCGAAAGCAGGGTGATCCAGCGCTGCATGGCAGGTATCCGCTCAGGTCAGGAGAAGTAGGTGCCGCCGTTGACGTCCAGATTCGCACCCGTAATGAACGCCGCCGCATCCGAGGCCAGGAATACAGCGGCGTCAGCGGCTTCGTCCGGCGCACCCTGGCGGCGCAGCGGGGTGGCGCCGGCAACCGCTGTGCGCACTTCCGGCTTGGTGAATTCGTCGTGGAAGCGGGTGGCGATCATGCCGCAGCACAGCGCGTTCACCCGGATACCCTTCGGCCCCAGTTCCTTGGCCATGGCACGGGTGAAGGTCATCACCGCCGCCTTGGCGGTGGCGTAGATCGATGCGCCCGGGCCGCCACCATCACGCCCTGCCTGCGAAGCGAAGTTGACGATGGCCGCGCCTTCGCGCATGTGCGGAACCACCGCGTGCGTGGTCAGGTAGGTCGAGGTCAGGTTCAGGTCCATCACGGTGTGGAAGAACGCCGGGTCGATCTCGGCCAGCGGCCGACGCTGCACCATGCCACCGGCCACGTTCACCAGCAGGTCAATGCGCTCGCCGAACTCGGCCTGTGCCGAAGCGACCAGGCCGGCCACGGCAGCGGCATCGGTGACGTCGGCGCGATGCACGATGGCCTGGCCACCGGCCGCCTGGATCTGCGCCAGCGTTTCCTGGGCACTGGCTTCATCGTTGGCGTAGTTGATGCAGACACGTGCACCGGCGGCAGCCAGCTTGATCGAGACGGCGCGACCGATATCGCGGCCGCCGCCGGTGACAATGGCCACCTTGTCCTGGAACGACATGCGGAAAACTCCTTGGTTTGCGGGGGAATGAAAGAGAACTGCAGGCTCAATCGCCGCGACGGTCGAGCTTCTGGATAGGTCCGGTCCACCACCACAGCGCGGCCAGAGACAGCGGCACCAGCGCGGCAACGAGGATGAAGATCGGGGCATAGGAATGGCGGGTCAGCACCGGCACCAGCCAGGTGGTGATCAAGGTGCCAGCCACGGCGGCCAGGCCGCCCAGGCCCGCCAGCGTGCCCACCGAGCGGCCGTCGAACAGGTCGCCCGGCAGGGTCTGGATGTTGCCGATGGCCACCTGGAAGCCAAACAGCACCGCGGCGATGGCCAGCACGGCAAGCAATGGCTGGTTGGCCAGCACCGCGCCCAGCAGGGCAGGGGCCATGATCACGCAGCCCAACGTGATGGCCAGCTTGCGGGCGCGGTCCACGCTGTGCCCGGCGCGGATCATCCGCCCGGACAGCCAGCCACCACTGAGGCTGCCCAGCATGGCACCGACAAACGGCACCCAGGCGAACAGGCCGATCTGCTTGATGTCGAAGCCGAAGGTTTCAGCGAGATAGATCGGCAGCCAGGACACGAACAGCCACCAGATCGGGTCCAGCAGGAAGCGGCAGGCGAGCATGCCCCAGCTCTGCCGGTGAGCCAGCAGCTCGCGAACGCTGGCCTTCGGCGCCGCCTCTGCCTGTTGCCCGGCCTGGTCTTCCTGGATCAGCCGCCGCTCGGCATCGCTCACCCAAGGGTGTTTGTCCGGGCCGGCGCGGTAGACAAACAACCAGGGCAGCAGCCACAGGAAACCGATTGCACCGACCAGCACGAAGGTGCCGCGCCAGCCCAGCCACAGGTACAGGCCAGCGATGGCCGGTGCGGAAACGATCGCGCCGATCGACGCACCGGCGTTGAACACGCCCTGCGCCAACGCGCGCTCGCGTGCCGGGAACCACTCGGCATTGGCCTTCACCGCGCCTGGCCAGGCGCCCGCCTCGCTGATGCCGAGCATCGCCCGCACCAGGCTGAAGGACAGCATCGAATGGGTGATCGAGTGCAGGGCAATGGAGATCGACCACACGCTGATCGACAGGGCGAAACCCAGGCGCGTACCGATCATGTCGAACAGACGGCCGAACAGGAACTGGCCGGCCGCGTAGAACAGCATGAACACCGTCACCAGCAGCGCGTAGTCATCCTTTGTCGCGCCCACTTCCTTGGCGATTTCCGGCCACATCACCGCCAGTGCGTTGCGGTCAATGTAGTTGATCACCGTGGCCACAGCGATCAGGCCGACGATCAGCCAGCGTACGGCCGAACGTACCGGGACCTTGCGCAGCTGATCCACCACCGCAGGGCCGTTCATTTCGCGTCACCCTTGCTGCGGTCCATGCGCGCGTGGCTGCCGCTCCAGCGGTAGGCGTGACCATCGACGGTCACGCTGTGCTCGCCCTTGGCGCTGCTGTCATCGGCCACGCCGAGGGCGATGCGTGCACCGCTGGCCAGGCGCAGCTCGATCACCTCGGCATCGTGGCCGCGGGTGCGCACGATGTCCTTGATGCGGCTGTCGGCGCCATGCACGTACTCGGCGGTGCCGTTGTACTCACCATGCGGCTCCAGCACGCTGAAGAAGGTCACCTCCTTCTGGCCTTCCACGCGCTGCAGCAGGGCTGGTTCGCGGCGCAGGTTGAATTCCGGATCGTTCGCACCGCTTTCCACCAGCAGCGCCTGTGCCGGCGCACTGCTGCCGAAGCGGTAAGTGTAGAAGCGCCCATCCAGCAGCCAGGCCAGCGAACGCGGCTCGCTGCCGGGTTTGCTGCGTGCATCCAGCCACAGGTGCTGGTAGCCGTTGTCCTTGCCCAGCACGGGGCGCTGGGCGGGGAAGTGTTCGGCCTCGAAGCCGGTGGTGACGATGTGGCCGTTGAAGTGCAGCGGCAGGTCGTAGCGCGCGGCCTTCTCGCCGTGCACCTGCAGCAGGTCCAGCACCACCGGCAGACCCAGGTCAGGGTGGCGCACCAGCGCCTGGGTGCGGGTAAACACCACGCCGGGATAGGCATCGCGCATCGTTGCCGAGGCAATCTGGGTATCGGCATCGGCCTGGAAGAAGCGCACCTGCGGGGCATGCTCCTCACCGCGCTTCCAGTCGCCCTTGAAGTGGCTCTGCTCGTCCACCACCAGGGTGTTGTGGGCCACGGTCTGCTTGGCCCAGCTGCGGTTCTCGGCCAGGTAGATGCCCCCACGCTTGGCTTCCACATTGAGGAAGCGGGCGGCGCCGTAGTCGGTCACCACCGGGTTGCCGTTGTCGTAGAACAGCCAGTTGAGCTTGTCGAAGTGGCCGTGTCCCATGCCCTGCATCGTGTCCTTCTGCACCAGCGCCTGGCCGCGTTCGCCGTTCATGCGCAGGATCGCCAGGCCGCCACGGTCGCCGTCGGGGCCATCGCGCAGCAGCATCGGGCGGTAATCGAAGGGCTTGGCCTTGTTGGCGGCCAGTGCCTGTGCCACCTGCAGGCCTTCGGGCGACAACAGCAGGCGTTTCTGCTGCTGGGCCACCGACAACAGGCGGTCATCACCGGTGCGCGCATAGGCGATGCCGATGCCGGCCACCAGCTCTTCGGTGTCGATGCCCTTGTCCAGGATCGCATCGTTGATCGGGAAGAACAGGCCGTCGTAGCTGGTCTGCACGAGCACATCCACGGCCTTCAACAGCACGCCGTCACGGCGCGCGAAGATCCTCCGCTGCGGCTCGTTGCGCTCGATGGCGTTGGCGAACAGCAGGAACGGCGCCAACGCATAGCGCTGGTAGTAGGGGCCTTCCTCGTAGTAGCCATCGGGCGAGAACAGCAGGTCGATCTGCCGCAGGAAGCCGAACGTGTCGTCCTTCTGGCTGCCGCGCAGGGATTTCTCCACCAGTTCCGGGTCATGCAACACGTAGCCGGTCATGCCGGTGGCGGCCACCGCCCAGGTAGCGTGGTTGTGGATCTGGTCGTAGTTCTTCGGTTCGCTCGCCAGGAACTCCGCCATCGGCCGGAACACTTTCGATTCGATGGTGTCGCGGTCCTCGGCGGACAGCGCATCACGGATCGCGTCATAGCCCTGGATGGCGTTGACCAGCCACACCGAATCGTTGAGCACCTGCCAGAACACGCGGCCGGGAATCTGGCCGCGACCCTCCGGGTGCGGGCCCAGTGTCGGGTAGAGCTGGGCGTACTGCAGCAGCATGTCGCGCGAGTACGCGACATAGGCCTTGTCGCCAGTCAGCCGGTACAGGGTGCCGGCCGCCAGCAGCGCCTGGTAATTGCGCTTGTGCTGTTCATGCGTGCGCCCGCCGCCTTTGTCCCTGGGCACCGGCACGTCGATACCGGCCTTCATCATCTTCTTCAGCGTTGCCTCGGTGCGCGCCTGCTCCTTGGCGAACCACGGGTAGCGGCTGCCTTCACTGGCCATCTGCTGCCACTGTGCGGCGGTGACCAGCACAGGTGCCGCATCGAACTGTCGCGCGACGGTGGCCGGAGCCGCCAGCAGCGGGGCGGCCGGCATCAAGGCAACGGGACAGGCCAAGGCCAGGGAGACGAACAGCGGCTGCAACCTCATCGATCAACTCCATTGCGGGTGCGTGACAGGGCAACTTCGCCCACCTTGGGATACCAGGCGACGCCAGTCGCCTCGCGCGCGGTCATCGCCAGGGCAGGATCGGCGCCCACGGCGGGCAGGGCAGGCGTGGGCACCCATAGTCCGCTGGCAGCCTGCTGCAGGATGACGCCACGGCCCTCTACGCCTCCCGGGAACACGGTGCTGGCTGTCGGCGACTGCACGTTGCCGCTGAAGGCGATGCCAGCCAGCGAACTGGCGGCATTGGGCGGGTTCCTGCTGCTGCGGTTGACGATCAGGTTGGCGCTGAAGCGACTGTCGCTGGCGGCGACCACGATGCCCTTGGCCTCATCGTGGCCCACGCCGAAACTGATCTTCGCCACGTCCACGAAGGTATTGCGGCTGATGGTGGCATTCACCACCGGCGCATAACCGGACAGCGGCGGACTGGCCTGCGCATCCGTCACCGCCAGTGCCGAACGGTTGCTGGACCCGGCCAGCCGTTCGAAGTAGTTGTTGCTGACGATCTGGTCGGCGTTGATGATGCGCACGCCACCGGTGCCGGCCTTGTCGTCACCCAGGAAGACGTTGTCAATTACGCGGTTGCTGTTGCCATGGCGCAGGGTCAATGCGCCGGCCGAACGGTAGAACACGTTGCCGCGGTAGGTGTTGCCGCCGGACTTGTTGCTGATGATCTCGGTCTCGCCGTCGCAGCCTTCGAACCAGTTGTTCTCCACCGTGCTGTTGGAATCGCTCAGTGAGCTATCGCTGGTGCCGACGCGGATCGTTTCGCCACCGTTGACGCCCAGTGCCGGGCGCGGCCCGAACCAGTTGTGGTCGATGCGGTGCTGATTGTCCAGGCCTTGGGTGGCATCGCGCACCACCACCACGGTCGGCCCGGCGTTGGTCTTGCCGCGCAGCTGGCTGTGGTCGAGGCGGTTGTGGCTGCCATAGAAGGAAACCCAGTAGTCCTGGTCACTGGCATCGGGGTTGGCGTAGTCGTCGATCACCAGACCGGTGACCCGGCTGTGGCTGGCCACCGCTTTGCTGGATTCACGGAACGCCACCACCGCATCGCCCGGCGTATAGCCGTTGCGGAACACCAGGTTGGACACCTGCAGGTAGCTCCCTGCCAAGCGCAGGTCCGATCGGCCGCTGAGAATCACGTTGCCCGGGGTCTGAGCGCGCAGCGTGATTGGTGCTGCCGCTGTGCCTTGGCCCTTCAGCAGCAGCCGGGCATCGGTCCAGGTGCCGTCAGCCAGCACGATTTCATCGCCGGGCTGCAGCGCCGAAGCGGCGGTAGCGAACTCGGCGGCATCATGGACGAGCCAGCTGGCTGGACTTGCTGCCGAAGTGGTCAGGCACAATGCCAAGCCAGTGGTCAGGCAAAAAAGCCATGAATTATTGGATCGGTGACACGCCAGCGGGTGAGTGCGCATGAAATCCTTCCAGGGACGGCCGGACCGTCGTTTCAGGGTGGGCCTGCATACCACTTTCGGGACTGTTGTAAGCCAGATTTCGCGCAAAGTCATGCTGCATGAGCACATTAAATTGTGGTCAACTGGTATGGATCAAAGGCCTTTGAGCAATCGCATACCAATTGGTTGACATTTTCATGTCGCCGTGTCGAAGCTGCGTCCCACGCCTGGCATGCAGGCGATCCTTTGGGAGGAGGAAACCATGCGGCGACCCGCCGGAGCAGTGCACAGCATCTCGTTGTCCCCCACACCCCTGATCGTGGCGTTGCTCGCCGTGCTGGCGGGCCTGCCCACGGCCCAGGCGCAATCCAGCAAGGACGCGGCAGGGCAGGATCCCACCACGCTGGACCAGGTGCAGGTCACGGGCATCCGCGAATCGATGCAGAGTTCCATCAACAAGAAGCGCGACGACACCGTCATCGCCGACGTGCTGTCGGCCGATGACATCGGCGACCTGCCCGCGCCCTCGCTGGCCGATGCGATCGAGACCCTGACCGGTGCCGCCTCGACCCGAGACAAGACCGGTGCATCGGAGATCTCGATCCGTGGCCTCGGCGCTTTCCTCAGCAGTACCAACTTCAATGGCCGCGAAATCACCAACGGCAGCGGCGACCGCTCGGTGAACTTCAACATGTTCCCCGCCGAGCTGATCAACACGGTGGCCATCTACAAGACCCAGCGCGCCGACATCATCGAAGGCGGCGTGGCTGGCACCATCGGCCTGGAAACAGTGCGCCCACTGGAGTACGGCAAGCGCTCGGCGCAGATCGATCTGCGTGGCAGCTGGGCCGAGTATGACAGGAAGTACCGCGACGACGACGGCATCGGCTACCGTGGCACCGCCAGCTACATCGACCAGTTCGAGTTCGGTAATGGTCAGAAGCTGGGCATCTCGCTGGGCTTCCAGCGCCTGGACGGTACCGATCCGGAAGAGAGCATCACCAGCGGTTCCACCTGGTATGCCTGCGATGGCACGCAGAACGTGGGTAATGCCAACTGCAATGAAGTGTCCGCGCAGGCCATCGCCAACGGTGCGCCGTACTACCTGGTGCCAAGCAGCCGCATCTACCGCCTCAAGCAGGAGCGCAACGACCGGCAGAGCGAGTTCGCCGCACTGCAGTGGCGGCCCAATGACGTGGTTGAAGTGAACCTCGACTTCGAACACACCGAGCGCAACTGGTACGAGAACCGCAGCGATCTGAGCCTGTCCAACGCTCGCCGCGGCATCACCCGGCGCGACGTGGACGCAGAGGGCATCGTGCGCCACCTGCATGGCAGCACTTCGATCGACTCCACTTCCAACCGCTACTGGCGTGGCGAGGAATACACCGGGGGTGGCCTGAACCTGATCCTGCGACCGACCCCGGCCTGGGAACTGTCCACCGATCTTTCGTACTCGCACACCAATCGCCTCGACAGCGAGCGCATGACCCGCCTGCGCGCCAACCAGCGCGACGTCAACAATGTCATCGTGCCGGGCATCAGCAGTGGTGCCACCGGCTACGTGGACTATGACTGGGACTGGCACGGCGAAGTGCCCAGTGTTGCCCTGGCGCCGAACTTCGACCCCAACAACTGGGACGCCTACACCGGCGCGGCGCGCGTCACCTCAAGCGCAACGGAGAACGACCACAGGATCAAGGCCGGCCGCTTCGATGCCAGCTTCATGCCCGAGTCCGGTTTCTTCACCCGCATCAAGGGCGGCGTGCGCGCCAGCCAGGCTGACTATCGCCTGCGCGACAACACCCTGGTAACCGACTACGACCAGCGCGTGGCGGCCGACAAGGAGAAGATCATCGCCGCCAACCAGGCCTGCCGCGCGCCGTTCCCGCAGGATGACTTCATGGATGCCGCCAGCGGCAACACGATCTCCTCGTGGGCGTACTTCGATCCGAACTGCCTGTACCAGTCGTTCCGTGGCGGCCTCGACAGTGGGTTGGATCCGGGTTTTCAGGATCCGAACAATGTCGATATCACCGAGAAGACGCGCGCCCTCTATCTGATGGGTGAATTCAGCAGCAGCCTGTTCGGCTTGCCGGTGACCGGCAACCTCGGCCTGCGCTGGGTCAAGACCGATGTGCGTTCTGAGGGCGTGCGTACCGGGCTGCGTATCCAGGACAACGGTGACGGCACGATCCGCCTGCAACCCACCGGCGAGTACACCACGCAGGTGTTCAAGGCGGGCAACGACAAGCTGCTGCCCAGCCTCAACGCGGCCTTCGAACTGCGCCCGGACGTGTTGCTGCGGGTCGGTGCATACCGCGCGATGTCACGGCCGGACATCGCTGCGCTGGGCGCCGGACGCACCATCAACGTGAGCAGCGATGCCACCTACGGCAATCTGGCCGACGCGCTGGATGACATCAGCGCCAGCGGCAACCCCGCCGCGCAGCCGCTGATGTCCTGGAACGGCGACCTTTCCCTGGAGTGGTACCCGAACCCGGACACGATGCTGGCCGGCGCGGTGTACTGGAAGCAGTTCAACGGCGGCACCGCCACGGCGCTGGTGCCGGAGACCTACACCATCGACGGCCAGAGCGTGACCGTGCCGGTGCGCCAGCAGGTAACCACCGACGAGGACAGCACGCTGACCGGCTTCGAGCTGACCGCCACCCATCGACTGTCGTACCTGCCCAAGCCGTTCGACGGGCTGGGCTTCAAGGTCAGTTACAACTACGCCGATGCCGACTACCGGACCCAGGACTCACGACTGGGCGAGCAGCTGGCCAGTGATGGCACGATCATTCCGGCGATCGTGCCGCCGGCGGGTCTCAGTGGCTTCTCGCGGCACGTCCTGTCAGGTTCGATCTACTGGGACGTCGGACGTTTCAACATCCAGGCCATCGGCAAGTTCCGCTCGCACTACTACCAGGACTTCACCGGCAATACCGCGCAGCAGAACCGCTACTACGATGACAACACCAGCGTGGACCTGCGCCTGCGCTACCGGGTGAACAAGCAGTTGTCGCTGTCGCTGGAGATGATGAACCTGACCAACGAGCCGCGCGTGGCCTACCAGCCGCTTTATGGGAACTTCCGCGAAGTGGTGACCTACGGGCGGCGTGCGTATTTCGGTGTACGATACAAGTTCTGAACAGGGCGGCGTGGCCAGTGGTCGCGCCGTCGCTCCAACCGGACCCTTGCCGGCCGCGGTGGCAGGGCAGGGACCCGGAAGGAATCGCCAAGGGTCAGCCGCATGTCCGCCAACCGCCTTTACCAGACCATCGCTGCCAAGCTCCGCAAGCTGATCGAGGACGGCGAATTTCCGCCAGGCTCGCGGCTGCCGGGCGAGCGTGAACTGGCCGAACGGTTCGGTGTCAGCCGGGTCACCATCCGCGAAGCCGAGATTGCACTGGAAGCACAGGGCTGGATTGCGATCCGCATCGGATCGGGCGTGCATGTGAAGCCGCGCCCGACGCAGGCGTCCGGCGGGCTGCCGGATGTCAGCGCCTTCGACCTCACCGCTGCCCGCGCGGTATTCGAGGCCGAGGCCGCCGCTCTGGCGGCAAGCAATCTGGACGATGCCGGCATCGCCGAACTGCAGGTGCTGGCCGAAGCGCTGTGCCGTCGCGACCTGAGCGACGCGGAAGCAGGCGAGTACGATCGCCGTTTCCATCTGACCATTGCCCGCCTGTCAGGCAATCCGGTGGTGGAGTACTTCGTGCAGCAGATCTGGCGCATGCGCAGCGAACTGCCGCGGGTGACCGAGGTCTATTCGCGGGTCTGCCATGATGATGGCGCCAGCCGTGCCGACGAGCACATGGCCATCTTCGAAGCACTGCGCGCACGCGATCCGGTGGCCGCGCGCAATGCCATGCGCCATCATTTCCAGCGTCTGTTCGAAGCGATGCTGCAGGCGACCGAAAGCCAGGCGCTGGAGGAGATCCGCCGCCGCACGCAGCAGGACCGCGAACGATTCATGGCTACGACGCGGATCTGAGTGCCGCGTCCAACACAATCGGCGCTGCGACCTTCAGCAGGGCAGATCGCGCTCGACGCCTGATGGATATGAGAAATGGGCATGACCGCGCCGATGCCCAGCCTGTCCGCAATGCCTACACTGCCCCCGGGTCATACACGGCCCGTTGAGAAAGCTGCATACACACAAGGAGCAGGGTATGAAGTTCTCGCTGTTGGGCGCGGCGCTGCCATTGGTGCTGGCACTGAGCGGAGTCCCCGGGGGAAGCGTCAATGCAGGACCGATCGCGGGCACCGCGACCGCCACTGTGGTTGCGAAGGCCACGTACGCGTCGGATTCGCTGGAAGCCGGCTACATCGTCGATTGGATCAAACGGAATTCGCCCGCCTACGCGCCGGCGTTGCAGACGGGTGAACTGGCCATCTCGCACAGCTATCAGTCTGCTGGCAGCCTCAAGCTGGCCGGTGCGGCGGGCCCGCCTGTTCCATTGCCTGCGCGTGGTGTGGAGGGCGAGGTCATCTCGATCTCCAATACCCTGCCGAGCGGCGCTTCCGAGTCGTGGACATACCGGTGGTCGAGCGGGGCGTGGAAGCTGATCAAGTACAGCTTTGATGCATGCCAGGGCCCCGCCAGCATCGGTGCGAAGGGGTCCGATAAGGCGATCGCTGCAAAGGGACCCTGCATCGACTGAGGGTGACCTGTGCTGGCAGAACAGAACCGAGTCTGCTGCAGGACAGTGGTGCCCCGGGAGATCATGGTCCCGGGGCGCCACTTCATACCTTGCCGTGCGAACATTGACCTCGGCGATCAGGCGGAGATCACCCACGGCCCGAGTCAGTCGCTGGATCATGCAACCCACGCAGCTTCTTCTTGTTGATCTTGCCCACGCTGGTGCGCTCGATCGCATCCACGAAATTGACCCGCTCCGGAATCGCATAACGTGAGATATCCCCGGCGCGGCTGCGTGCTGCGATCAGTTCGATGATCTCCGCTTCGGCCACATGGCTTCCCGGCTTCCTGACCACCAGCGGCAATGGCCGCTCACCCCATTTCGTATCGGCGATACCGATCACCGCGACCTCGCTGACCGCCGGGTGCAGCGCGATGATGTCTTCCAGCGCGAGCGAGGAGATCCATTCGCCACCGGTCTTGATCACGTCCTTGATGCGATCGGTGACACGCAGGTAGCCACCTTCGTCGATGTTGCCGATGTCTCCGGTGTGCAGGTAACCGCCCGCCCACAGCGTTGCCGAAGCCTCGGGATCGTGCAGGTAGCCCTGGGTCAGCCAAGGTGCACGCGCCACCACTTCGCCGGTGGCGACGCCATCGTGGACGACATCACCCATGTCCGGGTCGACGATGCGCAGGTCCACCAGCGGCACCGGTATGCCGGCCTTGGTGCGCAGTGACAGCACCTCATCGGCATCGGTCACGCTGTCCACGTCGATCTGGGCGATGGTGAGCAGTGGGCAGGTCTCGGACATGCCATAGCCGCCGAAGATGTCGATGCCCCGTGCCAGTGCACGCTGTGCCAGGGCACGGGGCAGGGCGGCACCGCCGATGATCACCTTCCAGCCATCCAGGTCGGTCTGCGCCGCGTCCGGGTGCTCCAGCAGCATGTGCAGGATGGTTGGCACGCAGTGCGAGAAGGTCACCTTTTCGCGGGCGATCAACGCCAGCAGCTTCGCAGGCAGGTAGCGCCCCGGATAGACCTGCCTGATGCCCATCGCGGTAGCCACGTAGGGCAGGCCCCACGCGTGCACATGGAACATCGGAGTGATGGGCATGTAGACATCGTCACGATGCAGTCGACCCTGGCGGGGTGCGCCGCCGAGCGCGGCCATCGCCGCCAGCGAATGCAGCACCAGCTGCCGGTGGCTGAAATAGACCCCCTTGGGCAACCCGGTGGTTCCAGTGGTGTAGAACACCGTGGCACGGGCATTCTCGTCGAAGTCCGGGAAGCGGACGACCGGCGTGGCACCGCGCAACCCCGCTTCGTACTCGGTGGCGAAGCCTGGCGGCAGCGGGCCACCGGCATCGTCCAGCAGGATGCGCGTGCGCAGGTCCGGCAGCTGCTCGTCGATGGCATCCAGCAGCGGCAGGAACTCGCGGTTGGCCAGGATCACCCGCGCGCCGCTGTGGTTCAGCGTGTACGCAATCTGCTCGGGGGCCAAGCGCACGTTCACCATCATCAGCACCGCACCGATCATCGGCACCGCGAAGTAGGCCTCCAGATAGCGGTTGCTGTCCCAGTCCATCACCGCCACCGTGTCGCCGTGGCTGACGCCCATCGAGGTCAACAGGCCGGCCAGCTGGCCGATGCGCGCCTGCAGGGTGCGGTAATCGAATCGGACCTGGTCGCCGTAGACGATTTCCTGTCCAGGGCTCACCGCCAGCGGCATCAGCAGCAGCTGCTTTATCAGCAGTGGATAGGCATGGGCATCGGGAGTGGGGGCGGATGACATGGCATTTCCTCGTGGGCGGCGTTGCGGTCGCCGGCCTTCTCCGCACCACACTAGCAAGCCCTTCCTGCGGTACCAGCGTACCTAGGTACCTGTTCCCGCGCGCACCCGATTTGATAATCTCGCCAGGACATGCCAACCCTGCTCATCGCCGATGATCACCCCTTGTTCCGCGCGGCACTGCATCGCGCAGCGGAAGAGGCGGCTGCCGATCTGCAGATCAGCGAGGCTGATTCGCTGGACGGCGTGCTGGAGGTGATCGAGAACCAGTCGATCGACCTGATGCTGCTGGACCTGCACATGCCGGGCAACCACGGGTTGGCCGGGCTGGCCACGATCCGTGCGCTGCAGCCGGGCCTGGCGATCATCATCGTCTCCGCCAACGAGGAGCCGCAGGTGATCCGGCGCGCCATCGACCTCGGCGCCGCGGGCTACCTGCCCAAGAGCTCGGGTTTGAACGAGCTGCAGTCCGCGCTGCAGTCCGTGCTGGAGGGCGAACGCTGGATACCGGCACTGCTGCGCGAGCCGGTGGCGCGGGTGGCTCCGTTCACCAGGGATGCCGACCTCGCCGCGCGCCTGGCCAGCCTGTCGGCACATCAGTACAAGGTGCTGGGGCTGGT
The DNA here is from genome assembly GCF_029845105.1 of Stenotrophomonas sp. GD03654. Lineage (NCBI taxonomy): Bacteria > Pseudomonadati > Pseudomonadota > Gammaproteobacteria > Lysobacterales > Lysobacteraceae > Stenotrophomonas > Stenotrophomonas sp. GD03654. The sequence goes on from NZ_JAOCLC010000009.1 coordinate 71,034, forward strand.
GGCCGAGGGCCTGCTCAACAAGCAGATTGCCGACCGCCTGGGCGTACAGCTGCGCACGGTCAAGGCGCACATGACACGCATCATGGAGCGCCTGGGTGTACGCAACCGCGCGCAGGCCATCCGCGTGCTGCACGAAATGGGGTTGGCCGATCCGTCCCGGCAGATCGAAGAGCTGCCCGAGCCCTGAACGGTCAGCGCGTGGCAGTGGCCGCCAGCAGGTGGTTGATCGCCCAGCGCAGCGCCAAGGGCTTGAACGGCTTGTTGAGCAGGGACAGCCCAACGCCGCGCACCGCCTCGCGCGTATCGCTGCCGGTATCCGCGCTGAGGATCACCGTCGGCCGTGGCCCATGCTCGGTGACCAAACGCTGCCAGAGCGCCACGCCGGTATCGCCGTCATCCAGGTGGTAGTCGAACAGCCACAGCGCCGCGTCGTGCGCTGAGGGCCCGATGGCGTCGGCGTTGCCTGCCGCGATGACATCGCACCCCCAGGAAAGCAGCAGTTGCCGCATCGCGTCCAGTGCGTCCGGGTCATTGTCGACCACCAGTACGCAGATACCCTTGAGGGCACTGCTGCCGCCAGTCGGTGGTGAATTCCTCGGGGTCGCAGGTCGTGCTGCGCGTTGCACGCTGATCGAGAAAGTCGAGCCGTGATCGAGCACGCTGCGCAGGTGCAGCGGTGCATGCAGCAGGCCGGCGATGCGGTGTGCGATGGCCAGGCCCAGGCCGAGCCCCTGGCCGTTGCTGCGGTCGCCGCGGTGGAATTCTTCGAACACGATCGCCTGCTGCTCGCGCGCGATACCGGGCCCGGTGTCATGCACGCCAACAAGCTGTGTCTGCCCTCGGCGACGCGCGCCCAGCAACACGCCCCCGCGTTCGGTGTAGCGAATGGCATTGGCCAGGAAGTTCTGCAGCACACGGCGCAGCAGCAGCGGGTCACTGTGCACCCATGCCTGGGTCCGCACGTAACGGAACTGCAGGCCGCGCGCCGCCGCCAGTACAGCAAACTCCTGCGCAAGCGGATCCAGCACGGTGGACAGGGCCAAGGGACGCGGGTCGGCCACCAGCCCACCGGCTTCCAGCCGCGAGATGTCCAGCAGGCCGGACAGCAGGTCATCGGTGGAATCCAGCGCACCCCGGATCTGGCGCAGGAAACTGTCGAGGAATTCTGATTCGATGTGCTGCGACATCGCCTCGGTCAGCAGCTGCGCCGCATGCAGTGGCTGGATCAGATCGTGGCCGACGGCGGTCAGGAAGCGGGTCTTGGCCACGTTCGCACGCTCGGCCTCCTGTACCGCCTGCTGCAGCTGCGCGGTGCGGTCCTGTACCCGGCGTTCCAGATTCTCATTACTGCGCTTGAGCGCATCTTCCGTGCGTCGGAACGCCGTGACATCGGTGAAGGTGGCTACATAGCCACCGCCCGGCATCGGATTGCCGCGGATCTCGACGATGGTGTCATCGGGGAAGATCCGTTCGGACAGGTGTGGCGTGCCACGGCGCATATGCGCGACGCGGCGCTGCAATGCCTTGGTCGGCGTGTCGCCAGGGCCGTCGCCGATCTTCAGCTGTCCCAGTGCCCATGCCGTGAGGTTGACCACCGGCTGCCCGACCTGCAGCAGCTCCGGCGGGAACTTGAACAGCGCGGCGTAGCGGCTGTTCCAGGCCACCAGCTGCAGCTGCGCATCGACCACGCTGATGCCCTGGCTCATGTTCTCCAGCGCAGCTTCCAGCAGGCGCTGGTTGAAGCGCAGCACCTGAGTGGCCTCGCCGACGGCGCGGGTCACCGCGTCCAGCGGCGCGGCGCCGCCCTCGCGTGCGGCTTCGACCAACAGCCGTGCCATGCCTGCGCCGACCACGGCCGTCAGCTCACGCTCGACGGCGGTGACCCGGTCGTCATCCAGCATCTGCCCGGCGTGGCCCTCCAGCAGCTGGCGCGCACGCTCCTGGCCAAGGAAGCGTCCGGCGGTCCTGCGCAGGGACGCCGCAGCCACCGCATCCCGCCTCCGCGGCAAGGACGGACGCACGGCCCGCGACACCAGGGCCACGGCCAGCAGGTTGACCGCCAGGCTGGCCCCCATGCTGATGGCGATATGCCCCGGCTGCACGCGCAGCGAGACCACCGACAACCAATGCAGCCCGTCGGCGTCGACCGACGGCGTCGCGGCCGGGATCACCATCGGCAGCAGTACCAGCCACAGCCAGGCCAACGAGCCCAGCACGATGCCGGCCATGATGGCCGCGGAGGGCGTACGTGGGCGATACACCGCCAGCAGCACAGCCGGTGCCAGCTGCGAGAGGGCGGTGAAGGACATCAGGCCGAAATCGCTGAGTGCCTCGGTGTCGCTCATCGCGCGGCTGTACAGCCACGACATCAGGAACACGGCGAGGATGCCGGCACGGCGGAACGCCAGCACGCGCGGGCGCAGATCGGCGTTGGCCACGCCACCCTCGATGCCGCCGAGCAGGCGCGAACCGAATCCGTGGTTGCCAAGCATGATCGACAGGGTCAGCCCGGACAGGATCATCATGCCGGTGGCCGCGCTCAGGCTGCCCAGATAGGCCAGCAGCGCCAGCAGATGATGGCCACCGGCCTGCGGCAGCGCCAGCACGTACAGGTCCGGTGATACCGAGGCCGGCAGCTGCGCGGCACCGGCCAATGCCATCGGCACCGACGGCAGACCGATCAGCAGCAGGTAGACCGGGAACATCCAGCGTGCCGTCTTCAGGTCCGATGTCTGGCGAAGCTCGACCACGCCGACGTGGAACTGGTGAGGCAGGGTGAACGCGGAGATCGCCCCCAGCGCGACCATGGTGAGATAGTCCGGCACGATGGCCGGTGGCGGCAGTTGCGCCATCTTCTCCAGCAGCGGCGTGCCGGCTTTGTGCACGGACAGCGCCGCATACAGGCCAATGGCCAGCAGTGCGACCAGTTTCAGCACCGATTCCAGGCCCAGCGCGACCACGATGCCGCGGTTGGGCTCGGTAGCCGAGGCCTTGCGTGCACCGAACAGCAGGGTGAACGCGGCCATCGTCAGCGCGAACCAGAACGACATGTCCAGCTGCGCACCGGCAGGCGCGAACCGATCACCCAGCAGGGCACCCAGCCCCTGGCTGACGGCTTTCAGCTGCAGTGCGATGTAGGGAATGATGCCGAACAGCGCCACCAGGGTGATGGTGAAGCCGAGGCCGCGATCGGCACGCAGTCGTGCAACGACCAGATCGGCGATGGTGGCACTGTTGTGCTGCTTGGCCAGCCGCCCGAGGCGGAGCAGGAACGGCAGGCCCAACGCGAAGATCAGCGCCATGCCGGCCAGGGTCGGTGGAATGGGGAAACCCCATTGCAGCCCCTGCGAGGCCGCACCGTAGTAGGTCCACGCGGTGCAGTGCACGGCCAGCGACAGTGCATAGATGAGCGGCCAGGCCTTCGAAAGCCGGTGCCCGCGGCGCTCGCCCCACAGCGCCACGCCAAACAGCAGTGCGGTCCATGCAATGCAGGCGAAGAGGACGATGGAGGGCGTCAACATCGCTCCAGTGTAGGGAGAGAAGCGGGCAGGGTGGTGCTAGGCGGCGATCACGATCAGTGACAGCTGCTCAGCGACCAGTGCCAGCTCGCCATCGGCGACCCGCTCGACGGCCTTGCGCTGGGTCAGCAGCCACTGGCCGGGCTGGCGCGCATCCAGTGACACCAGCTGCGAGCGTACCCGCACCTCGGACCCGCTCGGCACCGGCGCCAGGAAGCGGACCTTGTTCAAGCCGTAGTTGAGCGCATGGGCGATGCCGGGGAAGCCGACGAGGGCGGCCACATCGTCCTCCACCGTCAGCGAGAGCAACAGGAAGCCATGTGCGATGGTATGCCCACCCGGCATCTGCGCCTGCGCCCGCGCTGGATCGACATGGATCCAGTTGTGGTCACCGGTGGCGTCGGCAAAAGCATCGATGCGCGCCTGGTCCACGCGGGTCACGCCACTCAGCCGCTCACTGGCGGCCCACTGCTGCAACGCCTGCAGGGCGGGAGGCAGGTCGCTGTCCGCACTCACGCCACACGCTCCAGCAAGGTCAGGATCGCGTCACGCGCCTCTGGCTCGGACAGCATCGGCGCGTGCCCCACATCGGGCACCTCCACCAGGCGGGCACTTTCCGAGGTGGCCGCCATCTGCCGCGCGACATCGGCCGGCAGAATGTCGGACAGCGCACCGCGTACCACCAGCACCGGCACCCGTGCGGTCAGCCCGCGGACCGCACGCCACAGCAGCGGACGCAACAGCCACAGCAACCATGGCCGGGTAGTACGGATCACTGCCGGGTCGTAGTCCAGTTCCAGCAGGCCATCGCTGCGCGGGCGGAAGGTGCGCACCGCCATCTGCCGCCAGTCGTCGGTGCTGAAGCGCGGGAACGCAGCCTTGCCGATGGATTCCACGTAGGCCGTGGCCTGCACCAGGTCCATCGGCGGGACCGGCTTGCCGGCGTACTTGCCGATCCGTGCCAGCGCCTCGCGTGGCACCTTGGGGCCGGCATCGTTGAGCACCGCCCCGGAAATCCGCCCGGGCGCGCGCGAGGCGAGGGTGATGGTCACCAGCACGCCCAGCGAGGTGCCGATGAACACCGCCTTGTCGACGTTCTGCGAGCGCAGCAACGCAACCATGTCATCCGCATAGGCACGCGGGTTGTAGCTGGACGGGTCATATGCGCGTTCCGAGCCTGCACGACCACGCAGGTCGACCGCGATCACGCGCCAGCCCTCGGCGGTGAGTACATTGGCAAGCGCATCGAAATCGGCACCATTGCGGGTCAGTCCTGGAATGCAGACCACTGTGCCACGCGCTGCCTGCCCCGCATCGGGTGCATGGTCGCGCGCATGCAGGCGCAATCCATCATTGCTGTTCCAGTACAGGTCGTCGTAAGACTGCGTCATGCAGAAGCTTCCTGAAGATCGTAACGGATGCGCTAGAAATCGTAACGGACGCTGAGGCTATATTCGCGTGGTGGGCCATAGAAGCCAATCAGCGTGCCGACCGCCGGGATGTTGTAGCCGGTGGTGCGGTATTCCTTGTCGGCCAGGTTGGTGCCCTGCAGCGAGAAGGTCCACGCGTCATCCAAGCGCCAGATGACGCCGGCATTGACCAGCCCGTAACCCTGCTGTCGGATCACCGGGCTGAGGTCGGTGGTCGGCCACACTTCGCTCTGGTAACTGTAGCTCACCCGTGCCGACAGGTTGCTGCCGTTGGCCAGGTCGGTGCGGTATTCCACGTTGAACGCACCAGAGAATTCCGGGGCATTGGTGAACTTCATCTGCCTGGCCACGTTGATGCCGCGGTCCATGTACTCGTCGTACTTGGTATCCAGCCATGCCAGGTTGCCGGAAATCAGCCAGTGCTGGCTGGGCAGGTACTGATACTCGACTTCCAGGCCTTTGACGGTGCCGGCGCCGGCGTTGGTGAAGTCGCCGAAGAAGGAATCGTCGATGCCATCGCCGTTGGTATCCAGGCCGGTGAACACCGACAGCTGGATGTCCTTGTACTTGTTGTAGAACGCCGACAGGTTCAGGAACAGGCGCTGGTCTAGGAAGGCCATCTTGCTGCCGACTTCGTAGCTGTCCACGGTCTCGTCATCGAACGGCTCCGCCGAGCGCGGTACCGCCACCGCGTTGGCACGGATGTTGTAGCCACCGGACTTGAAGCCACGCGTCGCCAGGCCATAGACCATGATGTCCGGGGTGATCTGGTAGTCCAGCGAGACCTTGGGCGAGACGTTCTTGAAGTTGGTCTTCTTGTCGAAATCGGCGGTCACCGCCACCGGCCGGCTGAAGCCCGGGTCGGCGTAGAGGCGGTTCAGCACGATCGCGCGCTTGTCCTCGTCGGTGTAGCGGGCGCCGACATCGAGCTTCAGTCTGCTGGTCAGGTCGAAGGTCCAGTCCGCGTACAGCGCGATGCTGTCGGTCAGCACCTTGCCCTGGTTGTCGGCGAACTGCGCACTGAAGTAGTTGTTCTGGATCTGCCCGCCAGCTTCGCCGCTGAACTGGTACAGGCCGACCACGCCGCGCATCCGGCCGCCGGCATCGTAGTTCACCTGCACTTCGTTGCTGACCTGGTCGTCGTGGTAGGTGCCACCCACGTCGGCGAGCTTGACCGGCGCGGTATCGAAGTCGATGTTGGCCTCGCTGTCCGATTCACGCTTGGCGATCACGTACTTCAGTGCGATGTCTTCGTTCGGCCGCCAGTTCACCGTGGCCGAGGCGCCCTTGCTCTCCACGTTGTTGAGGTTGCGCATGCCCGATCGGATGTCATAGCGGCTGTCCATCGGCGGGTAGGCGCGCAGGAACGGATTGGGCGCCAGCATCTTCGAGCCGCGCATGCCGGACTGATCGTCGATCCAGTCCAGTGCGAACTGCACGTCGAAGTCATCGCCCGCATACGCGCCCAGGTTCAGGCGTGCCGCGTTGATCTGCTTGTCGCTGACCGGCTGGCCGTTGAAGGTGTTCTCGCCAAACCCGTCGTGGTTCATGCTGGCCACCGCCACACGGGCGCGCAGGCCGCTGTCGGCACCGCCGATCGGGCCACCGATGGCCGCCTTCGCATCCAGCTGGCTGTAGTTGCCCACGGTGATCTGGGCGAAGCCCTCGGTCTGGGTGGGCAGGCCGCGCGAGATGTACTTGATCGCGCCGCCGATGGTGTTCTTGCCATACAGCGTGCCCTGTGGGCCGCGGAGCACCTCGATGCGCGAGACATCGAACACATCCAGCAGCGCACCCTGCGGACGCGCGATATAGACGTCGTCCAGGTAGATGCCCACGCCCGGATCGGCGCCCCAGGTGGGATCGGACTGGCCGATGCCACGGATGTAGGCGGTGACCGTGCTGCTGGCGCCGCGGGCAGCGTAGATGGTCAGGTTGGGCACCTGCGCATCCAGGTCGCTGATGTCCTGGACATTCATCTTGTCCAGCGCCTCGGAGGTAAACGCAGTGACGGCAACCGGCACCTCCTGCAGGGTTTCCTCGCGCTTGCGTGCGGTGACCTTGATGCTGTCCAGGTTGGTGGGTGATGCAGTCCTGCCCACCGTCGGCGTGGCCTGGGGCGCTTCCTGTGCCAGTACCGGCCCGGAGGCCAGCAGCGCGCCGATCATGAGACTCAAACAATTCCGTTTCATTCGGTCCTCCCCCAGGCAGATGCTTGCAGATGGCCCATTGCCACCCCTGCAGCCAAGGCTAGCGGTGTCATCGGGCAGCGGCGAGTGGACCTAGGTCCAGTCGGCAGCGGCCGCCGGATGCGGATACTGGGCGCGCCCCCAGCCGGAAGCGCATCCCGGTACCCCTTCATCCACGACTCACGCATGAGGATCTGGCCATGAAATCCGGAATCGATTCGATCAAGGTTGTACTGCTGATACTGTGCAGTTGGCTGGCGATGGCGGGCAGCGCCGTTGCCGCAGGCCCGGCCGGGCATTGGGACATTGGCCTGTACGGCAATCTGTTCGGCGCCCGCGAATACCAGGTGTGGGTGCCCGCCGGCTACGACGACACACAACCGCTGCCTCTGCTGCTGGTGCTGCACGGCTGCGTGACCGGGCCGAACCTGATGGGCGAGGCCTCGGGCTTCAACGATGTGGCCGACACCGAAGGCTTCATCGTGGTCTACCCGCGGCAGAACGTCACCTCCAATCCGGCCCGCTGCTGGAACTGGCAGCTGCCGATCAACCAGGCACGCGACAGTGGCGAGCCCTCGCTCCTGGCCGGCATCGTGGAAAAGGTGAAGGCGGCTTACAGCGTTGATCCGCATCGCGTGTACGTCACCGGCATTTCGGCGGGCGGCGCGATGACCTCGATCATGCTGGGCTGCTATTCGGACGTGTTCGCCGCAGGTGCCATCCATTCCGGTGGCATGTTCAAGGGCGCGACCACGATTTCCGGTAGCGCCTACGCACTGTTGGCTGGCAGCATCTACTCGCCGGACAGCAACGGTCGCCTGGCATGGCAGTGTTCGGGTTCGCCGTCGCCGCGACCGCTGCCGGTGCTGGTGTTCCATGGCAGCGCCGACCTCACCGTCAACCCGGTGAACGGGCAGCAGGCCGTGCGCCAGTTCCTGCAGACCAATGACCTGGCCGACGACGGCATGGACAACGATTCGGTGAAGTACGTGCCGACCAGCACCTATCACGGCCAGGTGCCGGGCGGCCGCGCGTATACCGTCGACACCTACGCGTACGGCGGCAGGACGCTGGTCCAGCACTATGTGGTGCAGGGCATGGGGCATGCCTGGAGCGGCAGCCAGTCGGGCCTGCCATTCACCGACCCGAAGGGGCCGGATGCCACGCTGATCACCTGGCTGTTCCTGAAGGACTACCAGCGCTGAGTGGTCGCCGCTGCAGCGTCAAGCCTGGCGGTCGAGACACCATGCTAGCCTTCCCTTTGGCAGGATTGCCTGACAGGGGGAAGGCATGGATACCCGGCGCCGAGATTCCATCGTATTGGCTGCATCCGGCATGCTCGCACTGGCACTGTCCGCCAATGCGCTCGCGCATCCGGGCGGGCTCGACAAGCAGTGTTGCCACACCAACCGGAAAACGGGTGAGTATCACTGCCATCGAGGCGCTCCAGCCGCCCCTCGATACGTCGACACTCCGCGCAGCAGTTTCGCCCCCGCCCCCGCGCGCGGTTCCCGGGCATTTGCCAACTGCGCGGAGGCCCGCGCCGCCGGGGTTGCGCCGGTACGGCGTGGTGATCCGGGGTATGGCCCGCACCTCGATCGTGACAATGACGGCGTGGGCTGCGAACCCTATCGGGGCCGCAGGTAGAGCATGGCCCACCTGGCTTCAACTCCCGTTTCCCCGGGTTCGTCGGCCATCGCCGGGAGTGGTCGCACGATCTCCCCGTATTGCAGGGATATCCCCTAGGCTGTTGTGATTGAACTGCAAGGATGAAAGCAATCATGAACCGCTGGATTTTCCTGGCATTGGCCACGCTCCCGTTCGCCGCCGGTGCCGTGGTCATCCGCGATGATGTTGACGATGCCAGGTACCGGATCGACGCATCGGTGTTCCCGGCACTTGCAGACATGCCGGGCGAGGGGCACGGCGTCCTGATCGCACCGCAGTGGGTGCTGACTGCCGCGCATGCCGCGCCGATGGAGGGGATGGATGCCACGATCACCATCGATGGGAAGGGCTACGGCGTCGAGCGTGTCTTCCTGCACCCCGGCTACCGGAGGATGCCCGAGGCGCTGGGCAAGGAAGCGATGGCAACCGGGAGCGCATCGAAAATCCATGCGTTTCTGGCAGCGTCGGACGACATTGCACTGATCAGACTTGCCGCCCCGGTGAGCGGTGTGCCGCCGGTCGCACTCTACCGTGGCGCCGACGAGGTCACGCAGGTCGCCTCCCTGATAGGGAAAGGCGCCACCGGCAACGTGCCGTGGGGCTGGCGCCCGGCGGGTCGCATCGTACGACGCTGCGGCGAGCCTGCAACGCGATCACCGGCGGCAACACGCGCTATCTCTGGTACCGGTTCGATCCACCTCCGCAGGGCCTTCCCCTTGAGGGCGTGCTCGGCAACGGCGACAGCGGCGGCCCGCTGCTGATCAGTAAGGAAGGGACCTGGCAGCTGGTGGGCCTCGGCTCCTGGATCACCGCCGTTCCCGAGCATGCGCTAGAGGCGGGCTTCTATGGCCAGGTGGTTTACAACGTCCGCGTGTCCCGCTACCTCAACTGGATCGAAAGCATCATCGAGCGTGATGCGTCACGTTAATGGTGCATCCGGGCAGCCTTCCGCGCAGGTGTTCGCCCGGTCTCAAGTCATGCGACGGGTGTTCGTATCCTTCCCGCCATGGCCTCTTCTTCGTTCAAATTCCCTGCGTGCATGACCGCCTCCCGGCCATCCGGGTGGGTGCAGAGCGGCGAGCGCTGGGATCTGTGGTGGAACGGCCGTTCGGTGGCCCGTATCGTGCCGCATGCCGCGCTCGGGTTCCGCCTGTACCTGGACGCACGCAAGATGTCACAGGCCAAGGTCGTGTCCGCCACCAGCACCCGTCAGGCCAAGCGCTACGCCGAGCGCTGGTGTGCTGCACGGCTCTGCCCGCAGTTGCCTCTGCGCGATGCGGTGGCGCGGTTGGTGGCTGTTGCGCCCGGCGCGGGCGCCGTGCCCTCGCAGCTGCTGACGCGGGAGCAGCGGCAGCAGGCCCGGCGCCTGGCTGAAGCCGGGGCAGGGGAGATGGGGCGGATCAAGGAAGCGCTGGCACCAAGGCCGCGCATGATGGCCGCCAGGCCCGAGGTGCAGGGACGAGGTGGAACCTGGTCTGTACCCGGCCAGGTTCCATCCTCCCCGCGCCGAAACGGGAACACATCCCCAGCCAGGACTACGCCGAGAGCTCCTCACGCACGATCCGGGCCCCTTCGCTGAGCGCACGCAGCTTGCCCCGTGCCACTTCACGGGCCAGCGGCGCCATGCCGCAGTTGGTGCTCGGGTAAAGCTTGTCGGCATCCACGAACTGCAGGGCCTTGCGCAGGGTGTTGGCTACTTCATCGGCGGTCTCCACCGTGCTGGACGCCACATCGATGGCGCCCACCATCACTTTCTTGCCACGCACCAGCTCGATCAGGTCGATCGGTACGTGCGAGTTCTGGCATTCCAGCGAGATGATGTCGAGGCTGGAGGTCTGCAGCTTGGGGAACGATTCTTCATACTGTCGCCATTCCGAGCCCAGTGTCTGCTTCCAGTCGGTGTTGGCCTTGATGCCATAGCCGTAGCAGATGTGCACCGCCGTTTGGCACTTCAGCCCTTCGATCGCACGTTCCAGCGCGGCCACGCCCCAGTCGTTCACTTCGTCGAAGAACACATTGAAGGCGGGCTCGTCGAACTGGATGATGTCCACGCCGGCGGCCTCCAGCTCCCTTGCCTCTTCGTTGAGGATCTTCGCGAATTCCCACGCCAGCTTCTCACGGCTCTTGTAGTGGGCGTCATACAGCGTGTCGATCATGGTCATCGGGCCGGGCAGTGCCCACTTGATCGGCTGCGTGGTCTGCCGGCGCAGGAACTTCGCATCCTCGACGAACACCGGTTTCGGGCGGCTGACGGCGCCAACCACAGTCGGCACGCTTGCATCGTAGCGGTTGCGGATGCGGACCGTTTCGCGCTTCTCGAAATCGACACCGCTGAGGTGCTCGATGAAGGTGGTGACAAAATGCTGCCGGGTCTGCTCGCCGTCGCTGACGATATCGATGCCGGCGTGCTGCTGTTCCTGCAGGGACAGGCGCAGTGCATCCTGCTTGCCTTCAATCAGGCCGTCGTCCTGCAGCTTCCAGGGTGACCAGAGCTTCTCGGGCTCGGCCAGCCACGATGGCTTGGGCAGGCTGCCTGCGGTGGAGGTGGGAAGCAGTTTCTTCGTCGACATTGCGTCTTGTTTCCTGGGGGCGAATGGGAAATCGATGGCTCAGCGGGCAGCCCACTGCGCAAGCACGGCGCGGTACGGCTTGATGAAGTGCTCTTCGGTGAACTTGCCCTGCTTGACCGCCAGCTGGCTGCGCTCTTCGCGGTCGTAGACGATGCGGGTGGACGAATAGTCCTGGTGCTTCAGGCTCGGCTGGTAGACCTTGCCGGCCACGGAGTTGGCGTTGTAGATCTCCGGGCGATAGATCTTCTGGAAGGCTTCCATGGTGCTGATGGTGCCGATCAGCTCCAGGTTCGAGTAATCGCCCAGCAGATCGCCCTGGAAATAGAACGCCAGCGGCGCAACGCTGCCCGGCGGCATGAAGTAGCGCACCTGCAGGCCCATCTTGTCGAAGTACTGGTCAGTGGGTGAGAACTCGCCCTGGCGGTATTCCACGCCCAGGATCGGGTGATGGTTCTCGGTGCGGTGATAGGTCTTGCTGCTGGAAACGCTGATGCAGATCACCGGCCCCTTGCTGAAGTTGGCGCGGTAGGCGTCAGACTCCAGGAAATGCTTGAACAGCTTGCCGTGCAGGTCGCCAAATCCCTCCGGAATGCCGAAGGTGGTCTTGCCCTCGTTGCTGGCCGGCAGCACCACGCTGAAATCATAGTCGCGTACATAGGACGAGAAATTGTTGCCGACGATGCCTTCGGTGCGGGCACCGGTGCGGGTGTCGACGATGGTCGGTCGCAACACCTCGATCAGCGGGAACGGATCACTGCCATCGGCACCGTCGATGTGCATCTCCACCGAGATGATGTCCAGCTCGACCGCGTAGCGGTCCGCGCTGGGGTTGTCCCAGTGCGCCAGATCGTTGAAGCGATTGTTGATCATGCTGATCGTGTTGCGCAGGTTTTCCTGGCGCGCCGCGCCGCGGGCCAGGTTGGCGAAATTGGTGGTGATGCGCGTCCCATCGGCGGGCTGGTAATCCTCGTTGAAGGGGATGCGCGTGATGCTGAAGGTGAAGGTGTCGGTCGTCATGTGAGGCGTTCCGTAGTGCGGGGCGACATCCGGATGCGGGCGAAGGCATCCGGCATTCAAAGTGCTGCGGCGGTCTCAGGTGCGGCGGTGCGATGGCGGGGCAGGGCCAGCAGTGGCATGGCCCGCCGCACCGCCAGCCGTGCCCGCTCGATCAGGGCATCGTTGTGCACGCGGCCGTCGGCGAAATCGCGGTCGGTGGCGTAGATACCCAGCGGCAGGGTGCGCGCCTGGAAGAAGCTGAAGAGCGGGCGCAGTTGATGGTCGATCACCAGCGAATGGCGCTCGCTGCCGCCGGTGGCGGCCAGCAGGATGGGGGTGTCGACCAGTGCGTCCTGATGGACGAAGTCGAAGAAGTGCTTGAACAGCCCTGTGTACGAGCCGCGATAGACCGGCGTGCTCACCACCAGTACATCGGCCTGCTCGACGGCGGCCAACTGGCGTTCCACGATGTCGGGCAGCTGCGAACGCCAGAGCGCACCGGCCAGCTGCGGGGCCAGTTCGCCCAGTTCAACCAGGTGCTGCTCGCTATGGGTCTCCTCGCCGATCAGGCCCAGTAGATGCTCGGCCAGGGTGGCGGCCTTGGAGGGGCGCTGCAGTCCGCCGGAAACGGCGACGATTCGAAGGGGGCGGGTAGGTGAAAGCATGACCCGATGCTAGCCACGCCCTTCCATGACGTAAAATGGTATTACTTCACCAATCCATGAGCGGGATTCATCATCATGCTGGAGCGGATCCACCTCAGTATCGTGCAGCAGGTCGAGCAGCAGGGCTCGCTCACCGCTGCGGCCGGCGTGCTCAACCTGACCCAGTCGGCGCTCAGCCACAGCATGAAAAAGCTGGAGCAGCAGCTTGGCACCGATGTCTGGCTGCGCGAAGGCCGCAGCCTGCGGCTGACCCAGGCCGGGCAGTACCTGCTGGCGGTTGCCAACCGGGTGCTGCCACAGCTGGACCTGGCCGAGGAGCGGCTGGGCCAGTTCGCACAGGGCGAGCGTGGCGCCCTGCGCATCGGCATGGAGTGCCACCCCTGCTACCAGTGGCTGCTGAAGATCGTCTCGCCTTACCTGGCCGCGTGGCCGGACGTGGATGTGGACGTCAAACAGAAGTTCCAGTTCGGCGGCATCGGCGCGTTGTTCGGCTACGAAATCGACCTGCTGGTCACCCCCGATCCGTTGCTGAAGCCGGGCCTGAAGTTCATCCCGGTGTTCGACTACGAGCAGGTGCTGGTGGTGGCCAAGAGCCACGCCCTGGCCAAGGTGGATTACGTGAAGCCGCGCCAGCTCGGCCAGGAAGTGCTGATCAGCTACCCGGTGCCGTTCGAGCGCTTGGATATCTACAACCAGTTCCTGCTGCCGGCTGGCATCACACCGCGCCGCCACAAGGCCATTGAAACCACCGACATCATGATGCAGATGGTGGCCAGCGGCCGCGGCGTGGCCGCCATGCCGCGCTGGCTGGTGGAGGAGTACGCCGCGCGCATGGACGTGGTGCCCGTGCGCCTGGGTGCCAAAGGTATCCCCAAGCAGATCTATCTGGGTGCACGCGAGGCGGATACCGGCATCGACTACCTGCAGTCCTTCATTGAACTGGCCCGTAACAGCTCGCCGCTTGCCGGCAATGCAAGCGGAGCCCGTTGATGCCTGCATCTGGATCACTGCGGACGGAAGCCTTCATCAACACCTTTTCACTGGAGGTCAGCGCGAAGGCCATGCCCGCGCTGCGCGCGGAGGCCGCCCGCGTACCGCATGGCACGACGATCTCCATTCCCTACCTGGCCAGTGAGGATGACGACGCACGCCTGGCTGCCGCGCGCATGGTGCGCGCGCTCGGCTTTGAGCCGATGCTACATCTGTCTGCGCGCCGCATCGGCTCGCGTGCGGTACTCGAGCGGTTCCTGGAGCGTGCTGCGAGCGAGGCCGGTGTCGAACAATGCCTGGTAATCGCCGGTGACCTCGCCACGCCTGCCGGGCCGTTTGCTGACAGTGCTTCGATCATCGAGACCGGACTTCTTGAGCGTTTCGGCATCAGAGTCGTGGGTATCGGCGGACACCCGGAAGGCCATCCAGTGATGAGCAGTGACGATCGCTGGCAGGCGCTTGAACGCAAGTGCCAGGCCATCGAAGCGCGCGGAATGGCGCCGTTGATCATCACCCAGTTCGCCTTCGATGCCGATATGGTGCTTGCTTGGCTGGCTGTACTGCGCGCTCGTGGCATCAACGTTCCGGTGCTGGTCGGTGTGCCGGGGCCAGCAAGCATTGCGCGGCTGGTGCGTTACGCCGCGATGTGCGGCGTGGGCGCAAGTGCATCGATGCTGGCCAGGTACGGCATCTCGATCGGCCGGCTGCTGGGAACGGCAGGGCCGGAGGTGTTTGTCGACCGTCTCGTGCAGGGGCTGACCGACGCTCATGGCATGATCAGCCCGCACCTGTTCCCGTTCGGCGGCATCGCGCCGTCACTGGATTGGATTGAGCGGTACCGGCTCCGGGGCCCGTTTCCCCGGGTTCGTCGTTGAATGCCGCGGCTTGGTCGCATGCCGTCCCTGCGCCGGTTGTGTTCGGCTAGGCTGCAGCCACTGACCGCAAGGATGAAGCGCCGATGATTCGCTGGTTGTTCTTGGCACTTGCTGCGCTGCCGTTCGCTGCCAGCGCTGTAGTCATCCGCCACGACGTTGACGATGATCGATACCGGATCGGCGGATCCGAGTTTCCGGCCCTGGCCGACATGCCCGGCGAAGGGCAGGGCGTTCTGATCGCCCCCAGCTGGGTGCTGACAGCGGCACACGCCGCGCCGATGGAAGGGATGGGGCAGACCATCACCATCGATGGGAAGGGCTACGGCGTGGAACGCGTATTCCTGCATCCTGGTTACCGGAGAATGCCTGACGCCTTGGGCAAGGAGGCATTGGCAACGGGAAGTCCTGCGAAGATCCACGCTTTCCTGGCCGGGTCGGATGACATTGCATTGATCCGGCTCGCCACCCCCGTGAACGATGTGCAGCCCGTAGCGCTCTATCGCGGCACTGCCGAGGTCGCGCAGGTCGCCGCCTTGGTCGGAAAGGGCGCCACCGGCAATGGATCGGTTGGACTGTTGCCGGGCGGGCCGCATCGCACCACTTTGCGGCGGGCGTACAACGCTATTACCGGCGGAAACGATCGTTATCTCTGGTATCGGTTCGATGCCCCGCCACAGGGACTTCCACTTGAAGGCGTGTTGGGCAGCGGCGATAGTGGCGGCCCACTGGTGATCAAGGATCGCGGCGTCTGGCAGCTGGTCGGCCTGGGCTCCTGGATTACCGCCGTTCCCGAGCATGCCCTTGAGGCAGGTTTCTATGGTCAGGTGGTGCACAACGTTCGGGTGTCGCGCTATGTGGATTGGATCGAGAGCACCCTGAGTGCGCCAGATTATCGTCCAGTAACACCCGAAGACTGACAGCTGTCACTGGCTACACCCCGGGCGGAAGCGAATAGTGAGCGCCAAGGCGAGGGCACCTCGCCACCACTCAGCCACCACTCACCAAGGGGACCGCTCATGAACATGCTCCAGCACCTCGCCTCGCAGACGCCGATCTGGGTCTGGCTGCTCCTGGCCTTCCTGATCACCCGTGGCATCGCCGCCATGAAGCCGGCCGAGACCTCGCTGCAGAAGCTGGCGATCGTGCCCGCCCTGTTTGCCGTCTGGGGTGCGTGGTCGATCAGCCATCGCTTCGGCGCGTCGCTGATCGCCTGGAGCGAGTGGCTCGCAGGCATTGCCACGGGCGCTGCGCTTGGCTGGCTGCTGTTGAATCGACTGAAGCTGACGCTGGACCGCAGCACCGGCAAGCTCTGGCGCAGTGCGGACTTCAGCCTGCTGCCGCTGCTGCTGGTCACCTTCCTGGTGAAGTACGGGTTCGAAGTCGCATTTGCGGTATCGCCGTCGCTGCCCGCCAATGCCGGCTTCAGTGCCGCCTACCTGCTGTTGTCGGGTGGATTCACCGGTCTCTTCATTGGCAAGTACTGCCGCTACCTGGCCTCGCTGCGACGAGGCGCGGAATCGGCCGAAAGGTCAGCATCGGCCCACCCATAGAGTTATTTGTCAGGCCGGAAAGACAGGTGCCGCTTGAAGGTGGCACTCGGCTCGCGTCCTTCATCAGGAGGAAACAAGGAAATAAGTCCAGCTTCCACAGCACGGGGACGCATCGCTATCCCTGCGCCCTCCGCCCGATCTATATCTACAGCGCTTACAGTTCCATCCCGTCGTATGTGCATGATCCACTCCAATTCGCCATTGAACTGATCAGGCGCTATTGACGAATCGTAGTTGGGCCGACCGAGGACATAGGGCATGTCAGGTGCAATGTCTGAAATGAGTGCATCGACCGTCGGAAACACATCAACGGTTTGAGATCCCACGACATGGTCCTGTCCGTTCACCCTGACCTGATAGGTCCACTTCCCGGCCGGTGCGCCGGCCGGGAACTCGGCCGGGACACATCGCTTGCGTCCATCTGCATCGTTGAAGCGCGTGCTCACGAGCTGTTTGCCGTCAGCATCCATCGCGCGTAGCTCAATACTTTTGACCTCGATGTCGGCGTTCAGAATAGCGAAGCAGACTTGGTGGTCAAACTGTCCATCCAGTGCGAACGAGCGTGTTTCCTGCCGGGCAAGCGCACCTTCTGGGGTCTTTGTCCATAGGAATTCTATGTACGCGTCCCGTGTTGGCAAAGGAGCGGCTTCCGCAACTCCGCCTCCCCAGAGAAAGGCTGGCAAAATCAAAAAGCAAACCCTGAACATGATTGACCTCGCAGAGTCAGGAACTGCTGGCGGCAGGGAAGCCCTGCCGCCAGACTCAAGCGCCGAAGTGGCGATTACTCAATTACGGGGTGGGTCGTCGGCGGGTCGCTCTTTGGTGTGCAATTGCCGCCGTCCTTCCAGGAGTCGGTTGGCTGGCTCGTACCATTGCCACCACTCACCCGGAGCACCTCTTCACGAGAAAGAATACGTCCGAGCACACGATTCTCGGATGCCTCAACACCCGCTACGTTTGACTTCTTGAACATGAACTTCTCCTTGTTGTCAGCGGCCTAGGCCGCGTGTCCGGTGCGGCAGTTGCCGCACCCACGATGGGCCGCGGGCTGCGGCAACCATTCGTTCCGAGCGTCTGCAACCTCGCAGACAAAGCACCATTCATTCATTTCGAAATCACGCCGTGTTCGAAAGCAGAGGCCGTGATGCCATTCAAAGTCAATGCATCGCTGTGTGGCGTGTAGCGGAAATCCGCCTTGCCATACTCAAGGAACTGGCAGAACGCGTCGAGAACAGGCAGGTCGGCGCACCACGTCTCGATGAAGAAGAATTGTCCGGCCTCATTGACCTCCATGAAGCACCACCTGCCTTCGGGCGTGATGATGAAATCAAATCCGCCACTGACAATTCCCAACTTGGCCATCAACGCAATGCAGCGTGCGTGGACATCATCAGGCAGGATCGCTGGTTCGCAACGCGTAATCGAGTTCTGGTCCAGCCGCCAGTCAACATCACCACTCTCCAGCGCCGATGATTCTATCCGGACCGCAAAGCAACTCTTACCGAAGAACTGTGCACGGACTTCGTAGTGCTTGTCGACCTTGTCCTGGAATATTCCGGGTGTTGTTCTAAGGATACGGTCGCAGGGCAGGTCCGCCAAAGCTACCTCAGCGGTGTACGTTTTGCGAACCACGCCATCTTCTTTCCAGATACACCCACCCAGCGGCTTGTAGATGCAGGCGATGCCCTCCGACAGGAACTGGCGGATATCTCCGGGATCATTGCTGATAAGGGTGCGAGGAATGTCGATTCCCAATTCCAGCGCATAACGGAGTTGCCGTACCTTGGACTCGCAGAGCAGTGAAGCGGCGTGAGGATTCACCCAGAATGCTTGAGAGAAAGCCTCGGGATGCGATCGCTCGGCCATCCTCAATTCTTCTGTGGCGAATTCCTGGTCGAGCGGGTCCACATAGGATGGGGCCGAAATAATGCGCCTTCTTCTGTACCAGACGACATCGACATCGTCCGATGAAATGTCACCACCGGCTGTATGAAGTCGTCCGGTCAAGGTGCCTTCAGAGAACGCAAGGCTGCTGGTGTTGCTTTCAGGTACGCGATCGCCTCGCCACTCGAGCACACGATTGCCGCGGACACGAAGGGCATGCCCGACAACCTTCGCATGGAAGTCACCTTCAACGGTGTGGATCAGAATGGTCCGCGGACCGCCGCGTTGAGCCACTGGGGAGGGCTGTTGAGCTGAGTTGTCAGGCAAGACTGCGGGCTCCTTCTTCAAGGTGTTGGTGCGGATGAGTACTTCCAGAGCGCTCATCCACCTTCATAAAAGAAGTAAGGTCAACCACGCGGTCGGCGCTGGAGATGGTTTCCTGGCGGTGCGCGAAGATGATGCGGGTCGCCCTGAGATTCGATACGTTGTGGTTGATTTCACGCTCGGTGCGGACATCGAGATGACTGGTCGCTTCATCAAGGATGAGGATCTTCGGGCGCTTATAGAATGCGCGCGCAAGCAGAAGTCGCTGCTGTTGTCCCCCGGACAGCGCTGCCCCCATGTCTCCGACCAGTGATTCATAGCCCATAGGCAATGCGACGATGTCCGCGTGGATCCCGGCCATCGTCGCTGCCTCCACGATGGCCTCGATGGTCCCATCTGAATCGAAGAACGAAATGTTGTCTGCGATGGTTCCAGCAAAGAGGGTGTCGTCCTGCATGACCACACCGACCAGATCCCGGTAGGACGCAAGGCCGAATGAGCGGATATCCACCCCGTCAATCTCCACCGAGCCCTCGGTAGGCTCCAGCAAGCCCACCATCAATCGTGAAAGCGTGCTCTTGCCGTATCCGCTGGGACCGATGATCGCCACGGATTCGCCGTCCTTGAACTCGATAGTGACATTGCGGAAAACCCACGGATCCGACTGGGAGTAGCGAAATCCGATATTGTTGAGGCGGATTCGTGCCTTCGGTGATCGGCCGCTGTGCGTACTGCTGACATTCTGTTCTTCCTCTGCCAGCGCCACGTCAGCAATACGTTCCGCATGCAGTCTCAGCATGCGGAACTCGACGATCTTGTCGACCAACCCTCCGGCCTTCTGTGCGAACTGGTCGGCATACGCCACGAACGCAACCAGCATGCCGGCAGAGAAGCTGCCCGACATCACCAGATGTGCGCCAAGAGCCACGATGAGCACGCGCTGCAGCCCGGAAATCGTGCTGCCCATGACGCCGAAGCCCAACGTGTATCGCTGCACCTGCATCGCACGCTTGTTGGCCTCCATGGTCGCGCTGGCGAGCCGAGCGCGCCGCAGGCCCTGCTTGTTTCCAAGTTTGATGGCCTGGATTCCGCGCACCGATTCCATCAGCTCACTTTGCTGGCGCGCCCAGTAAACCAGCTGCTCTTCGTTCAGATGCCAGAGCCGCCTGTAGAGAATCCAGCGCGTCAGCGTATAAACCGCCACAACGGCGCAGACCAGTAGCGCGAGCTTCGCGCTGTAAAGGCAGATGACGAACAGCGCCAGAGTGCCCATCACTCCATCGAGCACGGCTTCGATGAAATTTCCCGTCAGTGTGTTCTGGATCGCATGCACGGATGAGAAGCGCGATAGCACATCACCCATGTGCCGCTTCTGGAAGAAGGACAGGGGAAGCCGGAGCAGATGGCTGAATAGATTACTGATCCATTCTGTGTTCAGCGCCGCCCCCAGCCAACTGATGATCCACGCGCGCACAAGCTGCAGTGCTGCCGACACAAGCAGGATGACAGAGAACCCCAGTGCCATCAGCACAAGCAGGCCTCTGTCGGTCGAGAGGATGACATGATCAATCACCCATTGAACCTGGAACGGCAGCGTCAATGCCAGGACCTCGATCGCCAATGCTAGGCCAAGCAACTGCAATGCCGCCCCGGGCAAGCCGCTGACATCTCCGGCCAGCCGTTGCAAGCTGATTGAATGACGCTCCTTGATGGGGTTGAAGGTGGCCCGCGGGCTCAGTTCAAGCAGGACGCCGGTAAAGTGCCGCCCAGTCTCCGCCAGCGTCAGACGTCGAATGCCACGCGAGGGGTCATGAATTTCAAGCCCTTTGCCGCTTACACGGCGCAGTACCACGAAGTGGGTCATGTCCCAGTGCAGGATGCAGGGAAGTTGGGCGTTGGGGATATCTTCAAGATCCACCTTGATGGGCCTTGACTCGAATCCGAGCTCGTCCGCGATCCGCATGACATCTGCCAGATGCATGCCCTTCAGCGAAGAGTCGAATCTTCGGCGGAGGCTGGACAGGTCCAGCTCATGCCCATGGAAATTGGCAACCATTGCCAAGCATGCCAAGCCGCATTCCGCGGCTTCGGACTGATGAATCATCGGCAATCGACGCGACGCCATCCATTCTGAAAACGAAGTCATGCTCATCGCCTGTCGGTGTCCGCTGAGCCCACTGCTGGACGATCTTGAGCCAGTCGATAGAGCGGGTCGAAGACCCACTCAACCAGCCGCCGGGTCTCAACGCTGATGTCCGCTTCCAGCCCCATGCCGGGCTTCAATGATTCATTCCGTCCGTACACCGCCATCACCTGGCGCTCCAGCGCCACTTCAACGCGGTATCGTGGCGCATCCACTGCCGTGCCCAGCAAGCGGGACTGCGCATCAGGGGGGGCTGCGCTTCGCGAAACCGAAAGCACCCGCCCACGCTGCTGACCGAATTTCTGATACGGGTAGGCCTCATAGCGAAGGGCAACGGGCTTTCCTGCATCGACAAAGCCGATGGCACTGGATGGCACCCATAGCTCGGCCACGAGCTCCGAGTCGTGAGGCAGGAGGCTGAGTGCCGTTTGACCCGCAGACACTGCCTGCCCCGGTTTGATAAGCACACTGGTCACGGTTCCGCTTACCCGTGCTCGAAGCGTGACTGCGGCCCTTGCGGCGTTCTCGGCCAATGATTGCTCGACATCTGCCACATCTCTACGCGTCCGGTTTTCCTGACCGCGCAGGGTTGGCTCGAGCTGCGCAAGCGCAGACGTTGCCTCGTCGGCCTGCTGTACAAGAAGCCGCCGCTGAGCCTCCAGTTCAATCTGGTTCGCACGGTGCTGCAGAACGCTGTCACGCTGCTGGAGCATCTGGTATCTGCTGATCACCTCGGCACTCTCGACCCGCAGCCATTCCTGATACAGCTCATCAGCACTGTCCGCACGCTGTTTCTGCAACCCGGCCTGCCGTGCCTTCTCCTCGGCCCGTGAGTGAAGGTTACGCAGGCGCTCCTGTATCTCGTGGCGCTGCATGTCGCCCAGACTACGATGCAGTACAAGGTCTGACTGCAGGCCCTGCTGCTTGACGCGGAGCTGTTCGGCGACGAGGGCCTGGGTTTCGCCCAGCGCGACGCTGTCCTGCGGCATGGAGACTTCGACGAGCGGCTGGCCGGCGACAACGATATCCCCTTCATGCGCCAGGATCCGGGAAACAACACCGGGCCCGGCGACGCTTACAGCAATCAATCCGCTGTCAGGGACCAGGGTGCCGTGCACACGCTCATGCCGCGTATATCGGCCTGCAATCAGCAAGCCGAGGATGGCTATGGTGGAAGCGGCGCCAATGGCAAAGAATATCCAGCCGACGCGAGGGGCGCGAAACCCTATCTTTCCAAGCCTTTCGTCCTGCTTTGCCTGGAGTACTTCCCTGCGGAACAACTCATCGGACATCCATTGCCCTCTAAGGCCTGGGGTGCGACAGCATGACTTCCGTGATCTGCGTGATTTGATATCACCGCACGTCTACGCTGTCAATTTGCAGCACGGCATGCCCAGGCACTCGGCCTTGGTCTGATACAGCAACCGGGGATAGGCTGGCTCGCGATACTCGTAATCCATGACCATTGGAATTCCCAGGCTGAAAGCCACGGGGAAAAGTTGACGGCAACGCGCCCGCCATCGTGCTGAGTACCTAGGGAAACATTGGCGGGGCCTGTCGAGTCGATGCTGCATCCTGCGCCCGAACTGGTCGACGCTCGTAATTGCCATGACGTGCCTGGCAATGAAGATCGATGGTTTCCTCGCGGGAGCGTTCGTCGCGGCGCGATAAGGCCTTCGCCAGCCCCTCATCCTGAACCTTGGCTTCCGGCGTTGCCGCAAAGATCGATTTCATCGACCTTTACCTTGCTTCGGCCTCAGATACATTGAAGATCCGCGAGCAGGTGCAGGCAGTGGGGTTGCCGGTCATCGGCTGGCCGTGCAGAGAGAATGCGTCCGCCAATAGACGTGACCAGCTTCGCGAATGTGTATTTGAAACTTGCTCCTCCCCCCTGTAAAGCTGAGTGATTGTACGAAGCAGGGGGTAGGGGTGTCGCACGCTTGGGCGCAGCATCTTCTGCTCAATCCTCAGGTACCTTCTGACACTTTCGATTCCCTGCTGGACGACGTGACGCTGCGACGAACGCGCCGGAACGCAAGCGCACTGACAACGGCCAAGACACAGGCACATACGCCCGCGTAAGCCATGGCAAGCTGGTAGCCGAAGATCAGCGACTGGTGCGCAACATCGCTGGACACCACCTGGCCAGTGACCGCCAACTCATCCAGGCGCGCAGTACCTGCGGACAATCCCTCCGCAAGCGACCGCAGATGCGAAGGGGCGCCTCTGGGCAGGTTCGTTTCAAGTGCGTAGTAGGTACCTTTCACCAGAATCAACCCCGCCACGGCGATGTTGATGGCGAGGCTGATGAATCTGGCGCTGGTGTCCATGCCGGACGCCATGCTGGCGCGATCGCTGGGTACGGAGCTGGTCGTCGTGTTGGTGATGGGCGTATTGATCACCCCCAGGCCCGAGCCGGCAAGCACGCAGCCTGGCAGCAGGGTCAGCCAGCTCGCGTTTTCCGCGCCTGCACCGATCGCCATCATGAGTATTCCGCCGCCCATGACAAACATCCCGGCAGGGATCACGCGCTCGGGCCCGTAGCGCACCGCGAGACGCTCGCCATACGGCGGCAGCAGCAGCGACGGCAATGTGTATGCCAGGACGGACAGGCCGGTCGCGATGCTTGAGTAGCCAAGTCCATGCTGGAAGAACAAGGGCAGGTACACCATCAGTGGCCAGAAACTGAAGTTCATGCCCATCGAGCCCAGCAATGCGCCCGAGAAGCGCCGGTTGCCGAAGATGGAAAAATCGAACATCGGGTCCGGCACCCTGCGCTCGACCGCAATGAATACCGCCAGGCTGATGACGGCAATCAGAGCGGCCGCCATGGAAGAGGCACTTCCAATGCCCGCAGGAATGCCCTGGGTGATGTACCAGGTAAAGGAAAAGACGGCCACTGACAGCGAGACGATCCCCGCAAGGTCCAGTTTCCGTTGGCTTGGCGCCCGCGATTCGCGGATGCCCAGAACGGCAAGAACCGTCGCGCCCACTGCCAGGGGCGCATGCACCAGGAACACCCAGCTCCAGCTGCTGATGACCACGACGCCAGCACCAATGACTGGCCCGAAACCCAGCCCTATGCCGAAGACCACGCCCCATATGCCAAAGGCCTTGGCTCGCTGTGCGGAGTCACTGAACTGATGGGAAAGCACCGTAAACACGCAGACCAGCATTGCGCCTCCGGCTGCGCCCTGCAACGATCGGGCCACGATCAACGCCGTTCCGCTTCGTGCAAGGCCGCAGGCCAGGGAAGTAATGCCGAACAGCAACAGGCTGATCACGAAGATGCGCTTGCGCCCGTACCGATCCGCCAGTGCGCCGGCCGCCATCAGCACCGTCGTGCAGGCGAGGGTGTAGGCATTCATGATCCACTGCAGGCCGCTGAAGCTGCTGCCAAGCTCGGCCTCCAGAATCGGCAGGATGACCGGCACGCTCGAGATTTCCAGCCCGAACATCAGGGAAGCCAGGCATGCCGCAGAAAGCGTCAGGCTGTCTCGCACAGCAGGTGAAAGGGAAGTCATGGGTCTCCTCAGGCAGGTCCGGGCTCTGATGCGCGGCAAGGTCAAATGAAGCTGCGCGTGTCGAGTGAGGCGCCATCTTGGAGGTCCTTCGTGGATGATAAAAATGATTTGATTTAATAGAGTTGATCAATCTTCATCATGAATTGCTCCTGTGTTCTTTGACCCCGACCTGCTGCGCGCCTTTGTTGCTGTCGTAGACACCGGCGGCTTCACCAAGGCGGGGGAGCGCATGAACCTCAGCCAATCCGCCATCAGCCATCAGATCCGGAAGCTGGAAGAGCAGGCGGGCAGCGCCTTGCTGAAGCGGACCACCAGAAGCGTGACGCTCACCGAAGACGGCGAGGATTTCCTGCGCCATGCGGAGCAGATCCTTGCCGCCCAGAGCCTGCTGGTTCGCCGGTTCCAGAAGGCTCCCGTTACCGGGGCGGTGCGCCTGGGTGTGCCCGAGACCTATGCCGGCGACCGGTTGACCGCAATGCTGTCGCGCTTCTCCCGCAGATTCCCCGCGGTTCGGCTGGATGTCACCGTGGAGTCCTATGGGGCACTGAGCGAACAGATACAGGCGGGAACACTCGACCTGGCAGTGAATCTGTTCCTGCAAGAGGACGTTGAGTGGCCGCTTCTGAAGCGGACACGTTTCGTCTGGGCCATCGGTTCGGGATTCGAACACGAACCGGAAAAGGCGCTGCCGCTCGCACTCGCACCCAGCCCGTGCACGCACCGGGACGTGTGTATTGAAGCACTTGTTGACGCCGGCCTGGAGTGGCGCGTCACCTTTACCTCGGCCAGCCAGTAGGGCCTGCGATCGGCTGCAAAGTCCGGACTCGCCATCACTGTCGCTCTGCAGGATGACGTCCAGGATGGCCTGGTCGTTCCGGGCGGGGGATTGGGGCTTCCTGCGCTACCCGCTGCGAGCTTCCGGCTGATGCGCAGTTCGGCCGTCCGGACGCCTGCGATCGAGGCGTTGGAGGAGCAGTTGCTTGGCGCTGGTGATGGCGCGTGTTCGGTCCGTGCACTCAGTGCGGCGTGTTGAAGGTCCGCGACCGACCGCTACGCTTCGTGAAGCGCGGCAACGGATGCCGGCGAGAAAATGACGCTGGTCAACGGGGTTGGCTGCGTACTGAGCAGCATCATGGCGCAACCTAAAGTAGAGGCAGGATCACCGCGCTACTGCCACGCAAGGGCCTCAAGCCTCCCCGCGCCACTGGCTCATCAGCATCTGAAGAAACCGCTCGGCGGTGGGCGAGAGCAGGGCGCCCCGGCGGCGGACGATGCCGATCGTGCGCGATACCACCGGGTTGCCGATGGCACGTGTCACCAGGGTGGGGTGATCCCCGTCCGGCGTGGCCATCTTCGGCAGCACCGACACGCCGATACCTGCCTCGACCATGCCCAGCGACGTGGACAGGTGGGTCACTTCGTAGTGCCAGCTCAGCTTGAGGTTCTCGCGCGCCAACGCGCCGTCCAGCAGCGTGCGGTTGCCGCTGGTGCGATGCACGGTGATCAGCTGGTGCTCGGCTAGATCGGCCCATTCAACCTTGCGCTTGCGGGCCAGCGGATGATCGCGCCTGCACGCCAGCACAAACGGATCCTCGGCCAGCACGTCGAAGTCGAGATTCGGGTCGTTGGCGCCCATGAAGTTGATACCAAATTCGACCTCGCCGCGCTCTACCGCCTGCAGGCCTTCGGTGGCCGGGATATCGAGGATGCGGAACCGCACGTTCGGATGAGCTTCGTGGAAACGTGCCATCACGCTGGGCAGGAAGTAGAACGCCGCCGTAGGCAGGCACGCGATGGTGACGGTGGCGCCGCGGGTGTCCTCCCGGCCACGCAGTGAGAACAGCGAACCATCGAACTCTTCCAGCATGCGGCGCACCAGCGGCAGCAGGTTCTCGCCGACGGCGGTGGTGCTGACGCTGCGCGTGGTGCGCTCCAGCAGCGGCGAACCCACGGCCTGTTCCAGCTTCTGGATCCGCCGGCTGAGTGCAGGCTGGGACACATGCAGGATTTCCGCGGCGCGGTGGAAGCTGCGGGTCTCCGACACCAGCAGGAACGCGCGCAGATCCAGGATTTCACAATTGATGCTCATCAGGTATCAATCATCCAAAAATCAGCAATTCACAGATCAATTGGGGTCATGCCAGTATCGAATCACAGAGGGGCCATTCATCCCCTATACGCATCAATCTAGCACACGTATGTCCAACGATCTGCTCAGCATTCCCTGCGTGCTCATGCGCGGCGGCACCTCCAAGGGCCCGTTCTTCCTGGCTAGCGATCTGCCGGCGGACACCGCCGAACGCGATCGCCTGCTGCTGGAAGTGATGGGCTCGGGCCATCCGTTGCAGATCGACGGCATCGGCGGTGGCAACGCGCTGACCAGCAAGGTGGCCATCATCGACCGCTCGAGCCGGGCGGACGCCGACGTGGACTATCTGTTCGCCCAGGTCCGGGTGGAGCAGCAGGTGGTGGATACGTCCCCTAACTGCGGCAACATGCTGGCAGCCGTGGGCCCGTATGCCATCGAGCGTGGGCTGGTGCAGGCGCAGGATCCGCGGACCGAGGTGCGCATCCACAACGTCAACACCGGCAAACTGATCATTGCCACCGTGGAAACGCCGGGCGGCAATGTGGTCTACCGCGGCGATACGCGTATTGCCGGCACGCCGGGATCGGCCGCGCCGGTCAGGCTCTCCTTCCTTGATGCCGCAGGCGCCCGCACCGGCAAGCTGCTGCCGAGCGGCCACGCGCAGGACACCATCGATGGCGTGCCGGTCAGTCTGGTGGACTGCGCCATGCCGATGATGCTGGTGCGTGCCGAAGACCTGGGCGTGAGCGGCGATGCGTCGCCCGCTGAGCTGAATGCGAACAGCGCCTTGCTGACGCGGCTCGAAGCGCTGCGTATCGAGGCGGGCGCCCGCATGGGCATCGCCGACGCTGGCAACAAGGTCATTCCCAAGCCGGTGCTGCTGTCGGCGGCGCAACATGGGGGCGATCTGCAGGTGCGCTATTTCATGCCGCACCAATGCCACACTGCACTGGCCATTACCGGCGCGGTCGGCCTGGCCACCGCCGCCGTCACGCCGGGCACGCTGGCCCACACTTTGGTCGGATGCCTGTCCGTTCCCGGCAGCATTACCCTCGAACATCCGAGCGGGGCCCTGGAGGTGGGCCTCAGTCGCAGTTCGGGCGATTCGCCGGTGATTGCCAGCGTGGTTCGCACTGCGCGCCGCCTGTTCGAGGGGCGCGTATACGCGACATCGCCCGCGCCCGCCGCGGCCAGTGCCACCCAAGCCCGCCAATGGACGTCAGCGGCATGATCTGAAACCGGTCGGGTCGGCACAGGCGTGCCTGCCCACCACCACAACGTAGATGCTTCACTCCTGGGAGGGATGATGTACAAGCAGTTCCTGATGGTCGCGCTGTGCGCGGCCGGGCTGGCCGCGGCCGGATGCAGCAATAGCGGCCGCGCGGAAGGCGCGTCCACGGGCAGCGCTGACAACGCGCCGGTGCGCATCAGCGTCGGTTCCTACAACCTCAACAACCTTCCGTTCTTCATTGCCGACGCCAAGGGCTATTTCAAGGACGTCGGTCTCGAAGTAAAGACGGAGAACTTCGCGCAGGGCGGCTCCAAGGTGCTGCAGGCGCTGGTGGCCAACTCCACCGATGTGGCCGTTGGCTTCTACGACCACACCATCCAGATGCAGGCCAAGGGCAAGGATGTGGTCGCCTTCGTGCTGCTTTCGCGCAATTCGGGCCTGGTGATGGCCGGTCGCGAGGATGCCACCTTCGATCCGGCCCGCCCGGACACCATCAAGGGCCAGAAGGTCGGCATCACCGCACCGGGCTCATCGTCGGATTTCTTCGTCCGTCACTTCCTCGCCCAGCACGATATTCCGGCTGACAGCATCTCGCTGATCGGCGTCGGCTCGGGCGCCGCAGCGGTCGCGGCGCTGGAGCAGGGCAAGATCGACCTGCTGGTCAACTATGATCCTGCCGCCACCCTGATCACCGAACGCAAGGTCGGCAAGATCATCCTCGACGCGCGCAGCGACGACGGCGCCCGCCAGGTCTACGGCGGCCTGTACCCGACCTCGGTGATGTACGCCAACCAGAGTTTCCTGGACAAGCGCCCGGAGGCGGCCGAGAAAATTGCCCGTGCCGAGCAGATGGCATTGAAGTTCATCGCCGACAACAGTGCCGAAGAGATTGTTGCGGCGTTGCCGGACAGCTATGTCTCCGGCGACCGCACCACCTATGCCCGCGCGGTGGAGAACGCCCGCGCGATCTTCACCCGGGATGGCCGCTTCACGCCGGCCGACCTGGAGACGCCACTGAAGGTGCTGCGTGAATTCAATACGGATGTGGCCAAGGCCAACATCGACCTGTCCAGGACCTACACCAATGCCTTCGTCGAGCGTGCCAACGCTGCGGCGCCGGCCGCCCAACCGTAAGCGGAGGTAACCCCATGGCCCTCAATGCCACCGTGCGCCAGTTCAATGGCGCACCGCAGCTGGAGCCTGCACAGACCATGGTCGCCATCAACAAGGTGACCATGTCCTTCGGCGAGTTCACCGCCGTCCGTGATGTCGACATCCAGGTGGGTGACGGCGAGTTCCTTGCCATCGTCGGGCCCACCGGCTGCGGCAAGAGCACCATCCTCAATTCCGTGGCGGGCCTGCTGAAGCCGTCTTCCGGCCAGGTCAGCATCGACGGCCGCGCCGTCAGTGGTGTGCAGGAATCGGTCGGCTACCTGTTCCAGCAGGACGCGCTGCTGCCGTGGAAGACGGCTTACCAGAACGTTGAACTCGGCCTGCGCTTCCGCGGCGTGCCCGAGGCCGAACGCAAGGCCAAAGCCAATGCGTGGCTGGCCAAGGTCGGCCTGACCGGCTTCGAGCATCGTTACCCCCACCAGCTGTCCGGTGGCCAGCGCAAGCGGGTGCAGATGGCGCAGGCGCTGATCGTCGAGCCGAAGGTGATCCTGATGGATGAGCCCTTCTCGGCGCTGGACATCCACACCCGCCACCTGATGCAGAACGAGCTGCTGCGGCTGTGGCAGGAAGACCGGCGCTCGGTGATCCTGATCACCCATGACCTGGAAGAAGCCATCGCCCTGGGAGACCGCGTGGTGGTGCTGTCCTCCGGCCCGGCCAGCCGTGTTGTGCGCAGTTTCGATGTGGATCTGGAACGGCCGCGCAACGTGGCCGAAATCAAGCTGGATGACCGTTTTACCGACCTGTACCGCGATATCTGGGCCTGCCTGCGCGGCGAAGTGGAGAAGAGCTATGCACGCCAAGACTGACAAGTTCATCCAGCTGGCCCTGGTGATCGCCGTGTTCGGTGGCTGGGAAGGCGGCATCGCGCTGGGCGTGATCGATCCGTTCTTCTTCCCCTCGCCAACGGCGATCGTGCAGCAGGCCTGGACCTGGCTGTCGGATACCTCGTTCTACCAGCATGTCTACATCACGCTGACCGAAACCGCGCTGGGCTACATCATCGGTACCGGCCTTGGCGTGGCTGGCGGTGTCTGGCTCGGCCTGAGCCGGCGCTCTGCGCGCATCCTGGATCCCTTCATCAAGGGCTTCAACGCGATTCCGCGCGTGGTTCTGGCGCCGATCTTCGTGCTGTGGCTGGGCCTGGGCCTATGGTCGAAGGTGGCGCTGGCGGTCACGCTGGTGTTCTTCACCACGTTCTTCAACGCCATGCAGGGCGTGCGTGAGGTGAACCCGGTAGTGCTGGCCAATGCCCGCATCCTCGGGGCGAGCCGCAGCGACCTGCTGCGCCATGTCTACTTCCCGGCAGCGGCAAGCTGGATCCTGTCCTCGCTGCGCACCTCGGTCGGCTTTGCGGTGGTCGGCGCGATCATCGGTGAGTACCTCGGCGCCTCGGCGGGCCTGGGTTACCTGATCGCGCAGGCCGAGGGCAACTTCAATGCGGTGGGTGTGTTTGCCGGCATCATCATCCTGGCCGCCTTCGTGCTGGTCATCGACGCCCTGCTGGACGTGGTCGAGAACAAGCTGATCACCTGGCGCCCCAACGCCCAGGCACAGGCCACC